>JAUJMB010000151.1 GCA_030447045.1 Rubrobacteraceae bacterium
GCGGACGACGTCGAGGGCCTGCAGGCCGATGCTGCCGGTCGAGCCGAGGATGGTCAGGCGGCGCTTCACGAGGGTGTGGGGAGGAATCTCATACGAGCAACGAGATGTAGTATACCGCGGGCACCGTGAAGAGGAGGCTGTCGATCCGGTCGAGCACGCCGCCGTGGCCGGGCAGGAAGCGGCCGAGGTCCTTCACGTCCAGGATGCGCTTGAGGACGGACTCGAAGAGGTCCCCGCCCTGGCTCGCAAGGGAGACGCCGAACGAGATCACGAGCGCCTTGGTCAGCGGGTACCCCAGGGCGATGGCGGCGAAGGGCCCAACCACCAGGACCGTAACCAGCAGGCCGCCGATGATGCCCTCGACCGTTTTCTTGGGGCTGAGGGCCGGGAAGGCGGGGTGGCGGCCGAAAAAGCGGCCGGCAAAGTAGGCGCCGGAGTCCGAGATCCAGGGCCCCACCACCGCGATCATGGTCAGGACGAAGACGTCGTGGTCGCTCCCCGGGTAGAGCGCGAGGTGCGCCAGCGGCACCCCCACCCAGAGCGCCATCAGGAGCACGGCGAGCACGGCCCGCAGCGTCCTCGTCTCAGGTTTGCCGGCCAGCCACAGCAGCGCCCAGGGGAGGCCCGCCACCGCGCCGGCGAGGATTCCGGTCTGCTGGTACGGGATGGAGAGCAAGATCGGGATGGCGCCGGCCCCGAAGGCGGCGACGAACGGGAGCGGATTCAGCGCCCTGGAGAGCTCGTAGGCGGCGCCTGCGACCACGACGAGGACGAGGGCGAGTACGGCGCCCTTGCCGATCATGATGGCCCCGAGGACGATGGGCGCCAGGACCAGCGCCGTGGCGGTCCGCCACCGGAGCACGGGCCCTCAGACGCCGCCGCGGCGCCGGGACCGCGAGGCGAACGACCGGAGGGCCTGCATGAACTCCTCGGGAGAGAAGTCCGGCCAGAGCGTCTCGGTGACGAAGAACTCGGCGTAGGCGATCTGCCAGAGCAGGAAGTTCGAGACGCGGAGCTCGCCGCTCGTGCGGATCACGAGGTCGACCTCGGGCACCTCCGGCGCGTACAGGTACCGGGCGAAGGTCTCCTCGTCCATCTCTTCCGGCGGCACGCCGTCGGCGGCCATGCGCCTGGCGGCGTCCACTATCTCCGCGCGGCCCCCGTAGTTGAGCGCGATGTACACGTCGAGGCTCTCGTTGTGGGCCGTCAGCTCCTCGGCCTCCTCCAGCGCTTCTAGCACCGGCTCGGGGAGGCCCTCGCGGCGGCCGAGGAAACGCAGCCGGGCGCCGCGCCTGTTGAGCTCGGGCACCTGCTTGCGCGCGGTCTCCAGGAAGAGGCGCATAAGGGTCTTCACCTCGGACTTGGGCCGGTTCCAGTTCTCCGTGGAGAACGCGTAGAGGGTCAGGGTCTTGACGCCGGCCCGGCCGGCGGTCTCGAGCAGGGGCGTGAGGACGGCGACGCCCTGGCGGTGGCCGGCGGCGCGGGGTAGCCAGCGGCGCTGGGCCCAGCGTCCGTTGCCGTCCATGATGATGGCGACGTGTCTCGGGGCCAGGTTCGGGTCGAAGTCGGCGGGGATGTGCGGCGCAGGGGATCCCGCGGAGGCGTGTTTGGGGGCGGGGTCCAGCAGCTAGACCTCCAGAAGCTCCGCTTCTTTGTCCGAGAGGATGCTGTCCACGCGCTTGACGTAGCCGTCGGTGAGCTTCTGCAGCTCGGCCTCGGCGCGCCGCTCGTCGTCCTCGGAGACCTCGCCCTCGCGCCTGAGCTCGTGGACGTCGCGCATCTCGTCGCGGCGGACGTTGCGGACGGAGACCTTGCCCTCCTCGGCCATGCTGCGCGCCATGCGGATCAGCTCGCGCCGTCGCTCCTCGGTGAGCTCCGGGATGGGGAGGCGCAGGATCTTGCCGTCGCTCTGCGGGTTGAGGCCGATGTCCGCGTCCCGGATCGCGCGCTCGATATCCTTGAGCGAGTTCGGGTCGAACGGCGTCACGGTCAAGAGCCTCGGCTCCGGCACGCCGACGTTGGCCACGCTCCTGAGGTCCATCTTCGTCCCGTAGGCCTCCACCTCTACCCGGTCCAGGATCGAGGGGTTGGCCCGCCCGGTACGGATCGTCGCGAAGTTGCTCCTCACGGCCTCCACGGCGCCTTGCATCCGGCGCTCCGCGGCCGAGAGATCGATGATGTCAGACACTCTGGCCTCCTCCGCCCACTGCCCCGTTCGGGGCGCCCCAAACGAGGGAACCGACGCGCTCCCCTTCCAATACCCGGCGCAGATTCCCGGGCTTCAGTATATCGAAAACGACTATGGGCAGGTTCTCCCCGCTGCACAGCGTCGCGGCCGTGTGGTCCATGACCGCCAGGTCGTTGGCGAGAAGGTCCATGTAGTTCAGCCGGTCCAGCCGCACGGCGTCGGGGTGCCGCCGCGGGTCCTTGTCGTAGACGCCGTCGACCCGGTTCTTCGCCATGAGCAGCGCGTCCGCGCCTATCTCCAGCGCGCGCAGAGCGCCCCCGGTGTCCGTCGTAAAGAACGGGTTGCCGGTGCCGCCGCCGAAGATGACGACGCGGCCCTTCTCGAGGTGGCGCATCGCGCGGCGGCGGATGTAGGGCTCGGCGACCTCCTGGATCTCGATGGCCGTCTGGACCCGCGTCGCGACCCCCCTACCTTCGAGGGCGGCCTGCAGCGCCATCGCGTTGATGACGGTGCCGAGCATGGACATGTAGTCGGCGGTGGCCCCCTCGATGCCGAGCTCGGCAGCTACGTGCGAGCCGCGGAAGATGTTGCCGCCGCCCACTACTATGGCGATCTCGGCGCCGGCGTCGACGGCCTCGGCGACGCTGCTCGCCGTCCAGTCCAGGCTCGCCGGGTCTATCCCGTAGCCGTTCTCCCCCGCGAGGCTCTCGCCCGAGAGCTTGAGGACGATGCGCTTTACGGGACCGAGCTCTGAGAGCCCGGTCCCGTCCGCAGCACCCACCCTCGCGGAGTCTTCCAACGTCCCTCTAGAGCTCGTACCGGACGAAGCGCCGGATCACCACGTTCTCGCCGACCCGCTGGACCGTGTCCTGCAAGAGGTCCCCGACCGTCTTGTCCGTCTCCTTGACGTAGGGCTGGGTGAGGAGGGCCTGCTCGGATTCCCACTTGCGCATCCGGCCCTCGACGATCTGGGCCTGGATCTTCTCGGGCTTGCCCATCTCGGCGACCTGCTTGTCCACGACCTGCCGCTCCTCCTCGCGCGCCTCGGCCGGGATGTCCTCGGGCGCTACCACGAGCGGCTTCATCGACGCGACGTGCAGCGCCACGTTGCGCGCGAACTCCTTGAACTCCGGCGTCCGGGCAACAAAGTCCGTCTCGCAGTTGACCTCCACGAGCACCCCGACCCGACCGTTGAAGTGGATGTAGGCGTCGATGAGGCCCTCGGTGGCCTCGCGCGAGCTCTTCTTGGCGGCGATGGCCTGCCCGCGCTCGCGCAGGACCTTCCTGGCCCCGTCGACGTCGCCGTCGGTCTCCTCGAGCGCCCGCTTGACGTCCATCATGCCAGCCGCGGTCTCTTCCCGCAGCTGCTTTATCTTCTCTATGGTGCTAGCCAAAGCCTTTAGCCTTCCTCGCTCTGTTCGTCTTCCTGCCCGTCGGCAGGCTCCTCGGCGACCTCCTCGACAATCGGGCCACCGGAGTTGCCCTCCGCGCCGGGCACGTCGGCCGTAGGCTCCTCCGCCCCCTGATCGTCGGCCGCTACCACGTCGGCGGGCTCCGCCACGGGTTCCTCGACGGCGGCCTCGTCGGCCGGGTCGGTCGTCGGCTCCGGGGCGGCCTCGACGGTGGCGGCGGCCGCCGCCTCCGGGACCGTCTGCGCGGGCGCGGCACCGTTGCCGGACGCCTTGGCGGCCTCGACCTCCTCGTTGACCTGGGCCTCCTCGATCGCGGGCGGCAGCGGGCGGTCCTCCGGGGAGGCCTCCTCGCCGCGGCCGGCGACGATCGCGTCCGCGACGAGGCGCGAGATCAGGCCTATCGACCGGATCGCATCGTCGTTGCCGGGGACCACGTAGTCCACGACCTCGGGGTCGCAGTTGGTGTCGGTGAGCGCGACGACCGGTATCCTGAGCCGGTTCGCCTCCTTGACCATGAGCTCTTCGCGCTTGGGGTCCACGACGAAGATAGCACCCGGAAGCCGCTCCATCTCCGTGAGCCCGGCGAAGTTGCGCCGGAGCTTCTGGTACTCGC
>JAUJMB010000152.1 GCA_030447045.1 Rubrobacteraceae bacterium
TCGGGGAACTCCTCGCCCTTGGCGAGCTGGACCCGGATCGGGGGCAGCATCGTCCCCCGGTCGCAGACAAAGGTGCCGGAGAACGGGGCCTGCTCGCCTGGCTTGAACGTGGGGCCGTAGGGCTTGTAGCGCGCGAGTATGTCGTCGAGGCTCGCCATCACAGCGTCACCGCCCTCGCCTCGTCGAAGCCGGGCGTCTCCCTGAAGGTTTCGAGGACCGCCGCGGGCACCGGCTCGTCCACGGTGACCGCCATCGCGGCGCGGGAGCCGGGCTCGCCGCGGCCGACGGCCATGTTGCCGATGTTGATGCCGTGGTCGCCGAGGATGGAGCCGACCCTGCCGATCATGCCGGGCACGTCCTCGTTGCGGATAAAGAGCATGTGCTTCTCCGGCACCACGTCGAAGTCGAAGCCCAACGCCTCGACGAGCCGCGGCTGCATCTTCGGCCCGCTCAAAGTGCCGCTCACCAAGTTCTCCCCGCCCTCGCCGTCGAGGCGCAGCACCACAAGGCTCGTGTAGTCGGCGCTCTCGGAGACCCTAGAGGTCTCGAGGCGCAGCCCCCTGTCTTTCGCGAGGATCGGGGTGTTCACGAAGTTGAGCGGCTCGTGGACCATCGGGGCGAGCAGGCCCTTCTGGGCCGAGACGTCCAGAAGGCGCGTGTCGAAGCCGGCGACCTCGCCCCTGTACTCTATCTTGAGCGTGTCGCCGGGACGGTCCGTGAGCTGGTAGAGGAGGCTGCCCAAGACCTCGCACAGCCCGGAGAACTGGGCGACGAACTCGGCGCCCTCGCCGACGGGCACGGGGGCGTTTATGGCGTGCATGGGTACCTGGCCCCTGAGCGCGGTGGCGACCTGCTCGGCGGCCGTTATGCCGGCGCGGTCCTGGGCCTCGGCGGTGCTGGCCCCCAGGTGCGGGGTGACGACGACGTTTGGGAGGGAGAAGATCGGGGACTCCGTCGTCGGCTCCTCGGCGAAGACGTCGAGGGCGGCCCCCGCTATCTGGCCCTCCTTGAGCGCGTTGTAGAGCGCGGTCTCGTCCACGATGCCCCCGCGCGCCACGTTTACGAGGTAGGCGGTCGGCTTCATCTTCCCGAGGGTCTCCCCGTTGACGAGGCCCATCGTCTGGGGCGTGCGCGGGACGTGCAGGGAGACAAAGTCCGCGCTCTCGAAGACCTCGTCCGTGGTCTCCGCGCGCTCGACGTTCATGGCGCGCATCCGGTCTTCGGAGACGTAGGGGTCGTAGGCGAGCACCCTCATGCCCATCCCGATGGCGCCGCGGGCGACGATGGCGCCGACGTGCCCGAGGCCGACCAGACCGAGCGTCTTCTCCCTCACCTCGACGCCCTTGAAGGCGCTCCGCTTCCACTCCCCGCCCTTGAGCGAGGCGTCGGCGGCCGGGATGCGCCTGGCGGCGGCGAGCATGAGGCCAAGGGTGTGCTCGGCGGCGGCCACCGTGTTGCTCTCCGGGGCGTTGGCGACTATGACGCCGCGCTTGGTGGCGGCCTCTATGTCTATGTTGTCGACGCCGATACCCGCGCGGCCGATGGCCTTCAGGTTGTCGGCCCTCTCCAAAACGTCGGCCGTGACCTGCGTGGCGCTGCGGATGATCAGGCCGTCGTACTCGCCTATCTTCTCCAGCAGCCCGTCGGCGTCGAGGTCCAAGATGACGTCTACCTCGAAGTCCTCTCTGAGCAGCTCGATGCCGGGGTCGGCGAGCTTCTCGGGGACCAGGACCCTCAAGCGGTCACCCCGCTCTTGGAGAAGACCCGCTGGGCGGCGCCCACGCCGCGCCCCAACTCGACGGGGAAGTCCAGCGACTCGAGCGCGAGCTCCGTGGCGGCTATCGTGGCTATGATGTCGAAGGCGTCGAAGAAGCCGCAGTGGCCGATGCGGAAGATCCTGCCGGCCATCTCCCCCTGACCGCCCGCGACCTGGATGCCGTAGTCGCGGAAGACCAGCCGCACGAGCTGCTTGCCGTCGACCCCCTCAGGCACCCACGCCGCCGTGACGGCCGAGTTCAGGTCCTCGTCGGGGCCGAAGAGCTGCAACCCCATACCCTTGATGCCCTCCCTGGAGGCCCGCCCGAGCAGGACGTGGCGGTGAAACACGTTCTCGATACCCTCCTCCAAAAGCTGCCGCAGGGCGACGTCGAGCTGGATGATGAGGCTCACGGGCGGCGTCCAGGCCGTCTGGGCCGGGTCCTTGGCGTAGGCCTTCTTCGCCGCCGTCCAGTCGAAGTAGAAGCGCGGCATCTTCGACTCCTCGTGCATCCGCATGGCCCGCTCGCTAACGCTCACGAACCCGAGGCCCGGGGGCGTCATGAGCGCCTTCTGGCTTCCGGCGACGACCACGTCCACGCCCCACTCGTCCGTCCGCAGCTCGCACGCCCCGAGGCCCGAGACGGCATCCACGATTGAGACTACGTTCGAGGCGGCCTTCGCGAAGCCCTCTATGTCGTTGACGGTGCCGGTAGAGGTCTCAGAGAGCACGCAGACGGCGGCCTTGATCTCGGGGTCCTCGGCGAGTGCTTCCGCGACCTCGTCGTTGTCCGCCTTCTGGCCCCAGTCGTACTTCAGTTCCGTCACCTCGAGGCCGAAGGCCCGGCCCATCTTTACCCAGCGCCCGCCGAAGTTGCCGTTGTTGACGACGAGCACCTTGTCGCCCGGCGAGAAGAGGTTCTGGATGGCCCCCTCGAAGGCCCCCGTCCCGCTCGCGGCGTAGGTGAAGACGTCGTTCTCCGTCAAGAAGACCCTCTTCAGCGCCTCGTTCACCCGGGTGAAGACCTCGCCGAACTCCGGCGTCCTGTGGTGGATGATCGGCAACGCGCCCGCGGCGGACACCTCGGGCGGTATCGGGGTCGGCCCGGGCGACATGAGACGGTACTTGTTCATCATGGTTTCGGAGGTTCCTCTCTTGCTGCGGACTACTCGATCCACATTGTAGCCATGATGCCCGCAGATAACTACATAGTGGCGCAGACGGCTAACAAAGTGTTGCTTTCTCGAGGCCGCCCGCGAAAACGCGCGGGGCGCGGGCCCGCACTCGAGAGTCTAGTATGAAGGCATGGACCACGAAGAGGTCGGCCGCCACTGGGACGCGAACGCCGAGGCGTGGACGAGGTTGGCGCGCGCCGGCTACGATATCTACAGGGACGGCCTGAACACCCCCGCCTTCCTGGACATGCTCCCGAACGTCGAAGGCCTCTCCGGCCTCGACGTCGGATGCGGCGAAGGGCACAACACCAGGCTCGTGGCGGCCCGCGGCGCGCGCATGACGGGCATCGACATCTCCGAGACCTTCGTCCGCCACGCAAAGGAAGAGGAGAGCCGCGAGCCACGAGGTATCCGGTACGTACGGGCAAGCGCCGTGGAGCTTCCTTTCGAGAACGCCAGCTTCGACTTTGCCACAGCGTTTATGAGCCTTATGGACATCTCCGAGACGGGGCGAGTGCTAACGGAGGTCTTCCGCGTGCTAAAGCCTGGCGCGTTCTTCCAGTTCTCCATCACGCACCCGTGTTTCGACACGCCCCACCGCGAGAACCTCCGCGACGAGACCGGACGGACCTACGCGATCGAGGTGGGAGGATACTTCCACGGGGGAGAGGGAGAGGTCAAGGAATGGTTCTTCTCCGCCGCCCCGCCGGAGGTGCGCGAGGAACTGCCTCCCTTCCGCGTCCCCATTTTCATGCGGACCTTGAGTTCCTGGCTAAACAGGCTGGTCGAGGTGGGCTTCGTACTAGAGCGTTTCGGCGAGCCGTATCCGGACGACGGTGCCGTGCGGGAGCGTCCCGGGCTGCAGGACGCCCAGGTCGTCGCCTACTTTCTGCACGTCCGGGCGCGAAAGCCCGGCTGAGAGACCCCTCTACCCGAACCCCGCCCCTTCGAGCGCAGGGAGCGCCGAGCGCCCGTAGCGGACCGCGTACCCGGCGCCTTCCCGCCCGGCGGACTCGAAAGGCTTTCGGGCCCGGAGCTCTGCGGCCTTGATCCCGGCTCGGACGTGCCCGCCTTCGAGGTCCAGACGCAGCGGGTCGCCATCGCGGAGCCGCCCGACGACGCCGCCCATCGCCGCCTCGGGGGTGAAGAGGCAGGCCCATGTTCCCGTGACGTCGGCTGGTGGCAGCCCGTCCGTGACGACGGGCGTCTGGAGCTCCGCCTCCCGCAGGGCCGCCCCGAGCGCGTCGAGCCTGAGCAGGCCCGCCCCCCCGCGGGGACCGCA
>JAUJMB010000028.1 GCA_030447045.1 Rubrobacteraceae bacterium
CGAGCGCCGAGAGCCCCTCGGCCACGTTCCCGAGCTCGGGCAGGAGGATGAGCAGGGGCACCACGGCGAGGTCCTGCACGACGAGCATCCCGATGATCACCCGGCTGGATAGCGTCCCCAGCACCTCCTGCTCGGTGAGCGTCTTCAGCACGACGGCCGTCGAGGAGATCGAGAGCAGGGCCCCGAACCAGACCGCCTCGTGCCACCCGAGACCTAGCAGGGAGCCGACCCCGTAGCCGAGCGCTATGGTCAGGACCATCTGGACCAGCGTCCCGACCAGGGCTATCCGCTTCACGGGCGCCAGCGCGCTGAGGGGGAAGTCCAGCCCGATGGTGAAGAGCAGGAGTGCGACACCTATCTCGGCGAGCAGCTCTATGTCGTGGGCGGAGCTTACCGTGGGGCCGCCCGTGTTCGGGCCGACGATCACGCCGGCGAGGATGTAGCCCAGGATGAGCGGCAGCCCGAGGCGGCGCGCGATGATGCCGCCCACGAAGGCGGCGACCATGATGAGCGCGATGTCCCCGGCTATGCCCACGCCTTCTCTATACCAGACGGGGACCGCCCTGGTCAGCCCGTCGGGCGGCGCCGCGCGTCAGCCGCCGGGGCCTGGCCCCCGGGACTCGTCCACCGCCTGGCGGCCCTTCATCTCTTCGCCCCTGAGGTAGGCGGCGCGGGCCACGACGTGGGCCGAGACCGGGGTCGTCACCACGAGGAAGGCCGAGATCAGGGCGACGCGGGAGAAGACCGCCGGGTCCCCCGTGACCGTCGAGGCGAGGAGGAGGGAGATCACGCCCAAAGAGACGATCTTGCTCGCCGCGTGGAGCCTGGCGTAGGTGTCCGGCAGGCGGATTATCCCGTAGACCCCGACGGTCATCACGGCGACGCCGAGCACCACGAGCGCGTCCGCGAGGTAGGGGAGGAGTGGTCCCACTAGAAGATCTTCCTCTCCCCGTGGTAGAGCGCCGCGGCGACCGTCCCCACGAAGGCGAGCAGCGCGAGGATGAGCGCGGCATCCAGGTAGTAGGGCGAGCGCACGGCGGCCCCGTAGAGGGCCAGCAGGGCGACCAGCACGAGCGTCAGCGTGTCGAGGGCGAGGATGCGGCCGGCCGTCGAGCGCACGTTTATAACGGTCGCGACCATGACCGCGGCGAGCGCGGTCAACCAGAGAGCCGCCAGGTAGAAGACCATCTCGTGCAAGGGAACCTCCTCCGTCCTCACGGACCTCAGGGAAAGACTCTTCGCTGGTAGCGCCGGTAGAAGTCCTCGTGCCGCCGGCGGATCTCCTCGGGGTCGGCGGCGTCTATTACGTGGATCAGCATCACGGCCCGTTCCCGGTCCAGGTCGACGAGCACCTCCCCCGGCGACAGGGTCGCCACGAGGGCCGAGACCGCCACCCCCACCTCGCTCCTCTCGCCCACGGGGATGGCCACGATACCCGACCTTCCGAGCGGCCTCGCGTGCAGCGTCACGAGCGTCACCTCCCACGTCCCGACCGCCACGTCGCGCGCCACGGCGGCGGCGAAGGGGAAGAACCCGACCACGCGCCCAAAGACGCCGCGCGACCTCGTCCCCCCGGGCAAGACGAAGGGATGCAGTACGTACAGCAGGACGCCGGAGAGGATCGCCCCGAGGGCCAGGTCCGCCGGGTAGAAGTTCCCGAGCACCAGCGCGTAGACGAGGGTGAGAAGGACGAGCGGGAGCACGAGGCGCCCCATCAGCGGCCCCCCACCAGAGCGTCGGCTGCCGCCTCGCCGAGCGCCAGCAGCGGCTCGGGCCAGAGCCCGGCCGCCAGGAGCAGCCCCGCCAGGAGCAAGACGAGGGCGCGGACCGAAGGCGGGCTGGCCTTCCGCCCCTCTTGCTCCGGCGCCCAGTAGACCCGCTGGTAGACCTGGAAGGCGTAGACGAAAGAGAGGGCGCCGCCCAGGAAGATCAGGACGGTAAGGGCAACGCTCCCGGCCCCCACGCTCGCCCGGAACATCGCCAGCTTGCCGACGAAGCCGGCGACCGGCGGCACCCCTACGACGCTGAACGCGCCGACCGCGAACGCGGCCCCGACGAGCCGGCCGCGCGCGCCGGCCGCCAGGAAGAGCACGGCCTTGTTCAGGGAATTTATGACCGCGTAGACGACCGCCGCGGTGTACCCGACCGGTCCCCCGATGCCTACGGCGATCAGGATGTAGCCGGCCTGGCCGATGGCCGAGTAGGCGAGCACCTCGACCGTCTCCCTGCGCGAGATCGCCTGCAGCGCCCCGTAGATGACGCTCGCGGTGCCGAGCACGAGGACGGCCGCCGTGCCGAACTCGAGCTCCCGCGGCAGGACGCCGGCCCCGAACCGCAGGAGGCCGTAGCCTCCGATGTTCGCCAAAGCGCCGGAGAGGATGGCGGCCACCGGCGCGTGGCTCCCGACGTAGACGGCCGGCAGCCAGAAGTGGAACGGGAAGAGGCCGAGCTTCAGCGAGAAGGCCACGAAGACGGCGGCGGCTATCGAGATGATCGAGCTCGGCCGCACCACGGCGGCCCTCTCGGCCATTACCTCCATGTCCAGGGTGCCCGTGACGTGGTAGAGGGCGGCGACCGCTATCAGGAAGATGACGGAGCCGAGCAGGTTTATGACGGCGAAGATAAAGGCGGCCCGCACCTGGTAGTCCTTCTCCCGGTAGCCGGTGAGCGCGTAGGCGGCGGTCATGGAGATCTCGAAAAAGACGTAGAAGCTGAAGGCGTCCCCCGTCAGGAAGAGCCCCGTGAGGCCCGCGGCTATAAACGCCACGAGCGCCGGGAAGGTCCGGGAGCGGACCCCGTCGAGCACCTCGTAGACGAGGGAGACCAGGATCACCCCGACGGAGACGGCCGCGAACGCCACCCCGAGGGCGTCGGCCCTGAGCGTTATGCCGACGCCCTCGGGCCAGCCGCCGGCCGTCATCTCCACCGGCCCACCCGCGAGTACCGCGAAGGTAAGGCCGAGCACGCAGGCGAAGCCCGCCCCGAGCCCAGCCGCCGCGACCCAGCCGATCACCGGGCGGCGCCCGTCGGCGAGGGCGAGCGCGGCGGCCGAGATCCACGGGATCAGGACGGCGAGCGGGAGGAGCGTGGCGCCCGTCACCGCGTGTCCTCCCGAAGCTCGACGTCCGCCGGGCTTCGCTTCGGTTTCTCTTCCTCCTCCGGGTCTTCGCCGCGTTCCAGCGCCTCGGCCTCGCGCATCTCGGCGGCCGAGACGTCCTCGATGTCCACGGAGTCGTGGGCGACGTAGAGCCTGTAGACCAGGCTCAGGAGCAGGGCCGCGACGCTGGAGCTGATCACGATGGCCGTGAGCGCCATCGCCTGCACCAGGGGGTCGGCGACGGGGGCGCCCTCGGGCAGCGGGTAGATCGGGGGCTCTCCGCGTGTCAGGCCCGCCGAGATGATGAAGAGGTTGGCGGCGTTGGAGATGAGCACTATGCCGACCACCACCCGGAAGAGGTCGCGCTGCAGGATCAGGAACGCCCCCGACCCGAAGACGACCGCGATGACGAGCGAGAGCACGAGTATCAAGGGGCTTCCCTCCGCGCGTCGGCCTCTTCCCTGGCGCGCGAGAGCGCCCCGACCGACCCGACGACGAACCCGAAGACGAGCAGAAAGACGGCGCAGTCGAAGAGCACGGCCGTGATGAACTCCAGCGTCCCGAAGTGGAGCACCTTGGCCCCGACCGGCGGGTAGTGCGTCAGGACCGGATCCCCGAGAAGCAGCGGCACGACCGCGAGCCCGAGCGCCGCCAGCAGCCCCACGAACGCCAGCGTTCCGGCCTGGTGCACGCCCGGTATCTTCTCGGCCTCCTCGCGGCCGAAGACCATGAACTGCAAGAGGACCCCCAGGGAGGCCACGACCCCCGCGGAGAACCCGTCGCCTGGTTGGGTGTAGCCCTTGACGAGGATGGCGAGGGCCGTCACGAGCGTCGGCAGCAGCAGGAGCCGCGCCACCGTCCGGGTCATGATGGTGCTCGTCACCGGAGCCGCCCGCCCTGGAGCAGGGTAACGACGGCGAGCAGGACGAGGGCTACGACCGAGATCTCGCCCAGGGTGTCGAGCCCGCGGAAGTCGGCCAGGATCGCCGTCACGGCGTCGCCGGCGTGGGCGTCCGGGGTGAGCCTGAGGTGCTCCTCCGAGACGCTCTCCTCCGGGGCGGGCCTGGAGAGCGTGGCCCAGACGACGGCGAAGGTGGAGGCGCCGGCCACGGCCGCGAAGAACACCTTGCGCCGCCGCTTCTCGGTAGGGAGCCCGGCCTGGCGGTGGAGCACCTCGTAGGGGACCAACCGCAAGGTCCCGAGAAAGAGCAGCGTGAGCACGGTCTCGACCAGGACCGCCACGAGCGCCACGTCCGGCGCCCCGAAGAACGCGTAGACGAGGGCGAGCACGAACCCCGCGCTTGAGAGCACCAGGGCCAGGGTGACGTGGCGCTTGGTGAACGTCGTGGTGAGGGCCGCGACCGCGACCGGCACGAGGGCGAGGAGCAGGGGGATGTCCCCGGCCTGGATCCCCCCCACCCTGTAGGTCCCGCCGGTCGGCGTCACCAGGATGCCGGCCCCGACGAGGATGCCACCAGGCAGGAGGATCGCCGCCACCCGGCTGCGCAGGTCCCGCGCCTCCGCCCTGTGCACCCGGTCCGAGAGCCCGTTCAGGCCCCGCAGCCCGAGCGCGTACAGCCGCTCCGGCCCGGCCCGCTCCCCGAGCCGCGAGAGGGCGAGCGCCGCCCCGGACCACAGCGGCCTAAGGAGTATGATCAGGGCGCCGAGCCCGTAGGTCGCGAGCGCCATCAGGTTCTCCGGCCTGGCGTCGAGGTGGTAGGCGGCGCTCACGCTTGCCGAAGCGCCCAAGGAGTCCGAGCCGGCCGCCAGCGCCAGCCCCAGGTACGGCCCGACGAAGACGCCCCCGAACAGCACAAGTCCCCCGAGCGCGACGACGGGCCAGACGAGGACGCCCGGCTGAGGGGCCGCCACCGCGTCCGACGTTCCGAGGAAGATCCCGGCCCAGAACCTCCACGCGTACGCGAAGGTCAGCGCGGCACCCAAAACCGCGAGGCCGGCGAAGACGGGCCCCCGCTCAAGCGCGGCGGCGAAGAACAGCTCGTCCTTGAAGAAACCAGCCGTGAGCGGCAGCGCGGCCAGGCCCGCGGCGGCGACCCCGCTCCCGGCGGCAAGCAGCGGCATGGACCTGTAGAGGCCGCCCACGCCGGAGAGTCGGTCCCTCCCCGTAGCCTCCGTCACCGTGCCGGCGGAGAGGAAGAGGGCGCTCTTGCAGAGGGCGTGGGCCAGGACGTAGAACGAGGCGCCGACGGCCCCGTACTCGCCGCCGAGGCCGTACATCACGACCACGTAGCCATACTGGCTTACCGTGGAGTAGGCGAGCAGCTGCTTGAGCACGTCGCGCGTCAAAGCCAGCACGCCGCCGACCGCCATCGAGAAGAAGCCGACGGCCAGGAGGATGTCCAGCAGAACGTCGCTCTTCTGGAGGAGCGGGTAGACGCGCCCGAGCAGGAGCACCCCCGCGGCCACCATCGCGGCCGAGTGGAGGTACGCGGAGACGGGCGTGGGGGCGGCCATCGCGCGCGGCAGCCAGAAGTGGAAGGGCACCTGGGCGCTCTTGGCGAGGCCGGCGACCGCGATGAGCAGTCCCGCGGTGGTGAGCAGGGGCCCGGGCCCGACCCTCTCGGCAAGCTCGGGGACGGAGAACGTCCCGTGGGCGGCGTAGAGCATGACGGCCCCGATCAGGAGCAGCACGGCCGTCACCCCGGTGACGAGCAGGGCCATGAGCGCCGAGGCCCTGGAGTCCGGGTCGTGGCTGTCGAAGCCGATCAGGTAGTAGGACGCGATGGCGGTGAGGTCCCAGAAGACGAAGATCAGGACCAGGTCCTGCGCCATGGCGAGCCCCACCATGGAGCCCATGAAGAGCAGGACGAAGAAGTAGAAGCCCGTGCCGTCGGAGGCGGGCCGGTCCTGGTGTTCGAGGTGCAGCGGCAGGTACCGCGAGGAGTACACGAGGACGGCGAACCCGACGCCGGTGGCCAGCAGCGCGTACAGCGCCGCGAGCCCGTCGAGCTCCAGGTGCAGCCTGAGGTCCCAACTCGGCGCCCACGCCACGTCAACCGCGCCGCCGCCCGAGGTCCACCCCCACAGCGTCGCCCCGAAGGCCAACGCGCAGAACGCCGCCCCCACCGGCGCAGCACCCGCCGGCCTCACCATCCCGAACAACGTCGCGGCCGGCGCAGAGAGTAGGGCCACGGCCAACGGCAGAAGGACGACGAGCGTGTTCAGCGCCGTCCCCCCGGCGAGGTCGAGAGACGCCGCCCCGAGGACAGGTGCACACCGAAGATCCCTGTAAGAAAGATGGACCCGCTCTCCAAGTCGCCGACCCGAGGGTCGTCCGCAGACGAGCCCGGCCCAGAATATACCCTGCCGGAAAGGTCCCCGCCTACAGGGTCAGGATCTCCGCCCGCGCCTCCCCACCCTCCAACCGCAGCACCGCGAACGTGTGATCCGGCTGGCGCCGCCTGTCCGTCGGGCTGCCGGGGTTCAAAATCATCAGCCCCTCCTCGTCCTCCAGCCACGGTATGTGCGAGTGCCCGAACACGACGACCCTGGCCCCCGGAAAGCGCCGCCGCATCCTGCCCCACCGCCCCTTCTTCGGCCCGGCGTCGTGGATCATGGCGACCACCACGCCCCCTACCTCGAACTCGAGCGTCTCCGGCAGCCGCACGTCCCACCCGTCCACGTTCCCCTTCACGGCCCGCACCGGCGCGTACGATTCAAGCTCGTAGAGAACGTCCTCCACCAGGAGATCTCCGGCGTGCAGGATCAGGTCGGCCGATTCGAGGTGCGGCACCAACCCGCCGGGCAACCCCCTGGCCCGCCGGGGAATATGCGTGTCCGCCAGTACGAGAACCAACAACTAGAGGCCTACCTGATGCCTGAAACCTTCCCTTCAGGCCGCCGTCCACCCGCCGTCCACCGTAAGCACCGTCCCGGTGACGAAGCTTGAGGCTCTTGACGCGAGAAAGACCGTGGGGCCGACGATCTCCCACACCTCCCCGAAGCGTCCTTGCGGCACGCGGCCGACGACGTCCTCGTACCAGGCCTCGTCGTCCATGATCTGGCGCACCAGCGGCGTCGTGAAGTAGGCCGGAGCCAGCGCGTTTACCCTGACGCCGTGGCGGGCGAACTCGAGCGCCAGCACCTTGGTCAGCTGCACCACGGCCCCCTTGCTCGAGGCGTAGGCGGCCTGGCGCTCCATGGCGACGAGCCCGAAGATGGAGGCCATGTTGATGATCGAACCCCGCCCATTCGGGACCATGAGCCCGCCGAAGGCCTTGGCGCAGTGGAAGAGCCCCCGGATGTTCACGTCGAGCACCTCGGAGAACTCCGCCGGTTCCAGCTCTAGCACGGGCTTCCTGCGGTTGATGCCGGGCACGTTCACCGCGACGTCCACCGCCCCCGAGCGGGACGAGACCTCCTCAGCGGCGGCCCGGACGTCCTCCCACTCGCGCACGTCCACCCGCACCGCGTAGCCCCCGCGCCCGAGCGCCGAGACGTCTTCGGCGGTCTTCTGCGCGCCTTCGAGGTCGATGTCCAGGCAGGCGACGTCCGCGCCGAAGTGCGCGAACCCGAGCGCGATGGCCCTCCCGAGCCCGGACGCCGCGCCCGTGACGATGGCATTCTGGCCTTCGAGGCCGAAGATCCCGCCGATATCCCCCGGCAGCCCCGCCGCCCGCGCGTCTTCCGTCATGCGTCCCCACCTCCCTAGCCGACCCGTCCCCGCAACCCTATTGCCCGCCACGGCCCCGGTCAACCGCCGCCCGCGAGACCGAGGCCGTGGAACGCGTCAGGCGCACCGCCAGGCGCGGCGGGGTCCGATGAACGGTCGGTATCCTCAGGTCACCGCCGTGGTGTCGGGTCCGCGGTCCTACGGGGATTCGGCCCCCTCGCTGAAGGCCCCCTTTAGGAAGCCAAGCACCCTCGGCCAGGAGTCGGCGTTGGCGAACTCGTCCGCTTCCCGGCTCCCGCCCAGCTCGAAGCGGTTCGTCCAGGACACCGCCGGCTCGTATCCTGGCGGCGCGATCATGTGCCCCGCCCCCTCGTAGCGCAGGTGCTCGTGAGGGAAGGGATGCTCGTTGGCCTCCAGGCGCTCGATGGCCATCTCCGAGAGGCGTGTGGAGGGCCACAGCCGGTCGTCCGTGCCGGAGATCAAGAGAACGGGCCCCTCGATCCTCTCCACCGGGATGCGGGCGGCTGCGACGGCCGTCTCGTCCCGGAGGGCGCGCTCGTAGAAGGCGCGGGTGCCTATGGGCCGGTCTTCGAGAAGGGAGCTCGTGATCCGGACCATCTCGGCGACGCCGGGCCTCGCCCACGCGACGAACGGCACGGCCCTCCTGCGGAGGGACCAGGGCGACCTGGGGCCCCCATAGTACACCTCGCGATCATAGGGTATCCCCTGCCAGACGACCGCGCTCGGAGCGTACCCGACGACCGCCCCGACGTCCCTGGGGTAGGTCGCCCCCAGCAGGAGCGCCAGCTCGCCGCCCTTGGAGTTGCCCACCACGGCCACGCGCCCCGGGCCCACCATCGGGTGGCGCCGCAACCACGCGATGGCCCCCTCGAAGTACTCCAGGGGTATCTCCACCAGCTCGCGCGGCAACCCGTCGAGCCCAAAGTAGGCGAGCGCCAGCGCCGGGAAACCCTCGGAAGCGAACGTCTCGGCCGCCCCTTCGCTGAGACCGCCCCCTGCCCCCCCGAGGGCCAGCACCGCCGCACGCGGGGCCGAGTTGAACGGCAGGAAAAGCGTGCCGACCAGGCCACCCCCCCGTACCGGCTGCCGGACCACCCCCGCCTCTCCCACGGGGTCATGCTACCGGAGAACAGGGCCAGACGTACGAGCCCTATGCCGGAATGCGCGCGGTACCCGCAAGAGAGACGCAGGCCACGGGCCGCCATCGGCCCCTCGAACGCATCTGTACCCGCCATCCAGCTCCGCCCAGACGAACGGACGGTCCAGCCAGGGGCGAAGAACGAGCGGCCGTAGCCTCCGGACGTCTGAGGCTACCGACGCGGGGTCATTTAGCGGGAGAGGGCGGCCCGTTCCCTAGGACACCCTTACCCCTGGTTGGAGACCGTGTAGCCCACCCACGCCAGCACGATCACGGCCACCACCAGGACCACGAGGAACGGTATCAGGATCACGAGCGCGGCCTTGCCGGTCGTCGTCCCATGAATCTCCCTGATGCCCACGATCGACAGGTACAAGCCATACAGCGCCACCAGCGGGCCTATAATCGGTATCCAGTTCACGAGCGCCGTGACCTGGGTGTAGGAGGCCACCTTGAAGGTTGACGCGAACCCCTGGTTGTTCTCGCCCACGAGGAACCTCACCAGGAGCTGCTGGATCGCCGCCGCGACGAAGAGGCCGATGGCGCCCAATATCGGCGCGAGGAGGATCGAGGCCAGGGCCGAGGTCGGGGCGAAGGTCGACGGTATGGCGTTCTGGGGGTTGGGGTTGAACCCCGGGTTCTGTTGCAACCCCAGAAGCACGAGCAGCCCGCTGAGGATCGCCGAGACGACGATGCACACCAGCGCGAAGGCGAGCGGGTTGATCAGGTTCCGGTCGCGGGGGAGCCCCCCGAAGAACCGCGCCGGCTCGAGAGCCACCCTACGCGCCACGTCGACGAAGCTTTTCGTCGGGTTCGAGAGGTCGAACTCTCCACCCGAAGTAGACCTACCCATGCCCATCGGCTCTCCCCTTCCGCGCGTCCGGTTCCCTCTGAACCGAGGTCCCCGCATACTACCGGACGCGGAGACGCCGGGCACCACGCCGACGGCGGCAGGCGCAACTCTGTGTAGCGCGCAGCGGTCGTTTGGGCAAGCGGCGAGGTGTGGCCGGGAGCCGCCGGCCAGGACACGGCCAGGCCAGCGAGAACGCGCGGGACGCGGGCCATGTCGCTTCCCGACGGACGCCGTACGCCCGTGCGCGCCACGGCTCCACGGTGGCATAGATTGGATCGGGGCCAAGATGGGGAACGATGGGGCCGTGGGACACGTGGTGCTTTTGGGCGACTCCATCTTCGACAACGCCGCTTACGTGGCGGGGGCGCCCGACGTCGTCCGGCAGGTGCGCCAGCGGTTGCCGGCCGGGGTCAAGGCGACGCTGGCGGCCGTGGACGGGCACACGACGAGGGACGTCCACGACCAGCTTCGGCGCGTGCCCGACGATGCCACGCACCTGGTCGTCAGCGTCGGCGGCAACGACGCCCTTGGCAACAGCGACTTCCTGGGCGCACCCGCCCGCTCCACCGCCGAAGCGCTCTCGGGCCTCGCCGACATCGGCGACGGGTTCGAGCGCGGCTACCTGGCAATGCTGACGGCTGTGCTCGCCCACGGGTTGCCCACGGCGATCTGCACCGTCTACTTTCCGCGGTTCCCCGACGCGGCGTTGCAGAAGGTGGCGGTCGCGGGCCTCACCGTCTTCAACGACTGCATCGTGCGCGCGGCTTTCGCCCACGGCCTCCCTCTCTTGGACCTGCGCTTGATCTGCACCGAAGAGGGCGATTACGCCAACCCGATCGAACCCTCGGCCCAGGGCGGCGAGAAGATCGCACGGGCCATAGCGGAGTTCGTGGAACAGGAACCCCCCAGGGGCAGAACCCAGGTCTTCATCTAAGCCGCAAGTCCCCTACTCGAACCATCGAAGCGCCCCGGGCCGCGGGGCTGTGGGTGCCCCCGGCCCCTACCGTTGCGGGCGTCGGGTCATCGGCCCGCGCGTCCGGCCCCGCCTCGGGCGGCGCGGCTCCCTCCGCTGGTGCGCCGCCTCAGAATAGAGTCTCCTCGCCGGCGTGCTCCCTCAGCCGCGCGAGGAGCCACTCCGGCCCGGCGGGGGGCGAGCGGTCGATCCACTCGTAGGCGCCCTGGGTCCTGCTCGGCGGCACCACCACGTAGCCCCCCTCGCCGCGCACGTCGAGCCCGGCCCCGAGCATCCCGGCGCTGTTGCGGACCGTCTCTCCGGCCGGGTACCCGAAAAAGACGTGCACCCCGCCGCCCCCGGTGCGGGCCCTCGCCGTCTCGGGGAGCGGACCGTTCTCGCGCTCGAGGAGGGCCAGGCTCTCGAACCCGCCGTCCCTCGGGTCCGCGTCCAGGACCAGGAGCCCGCTGCGCCGCCCGGTGGGGACGCCGACGTTGGCGGCGGGCCAGCGGCCCCACCAGGCCTCTATCCGGCGCGCCTGCGTGGTGGCGTCCCAGAACCCGTTGTGCGTGAGCGGCCTCTTGCCGCCCGGCACGCAAGGGAACACGGGCACGCCGCGCCCCGCGTAGGCCAGGGCCGCGCCGCGCAGCATGGGGACCAGTTCGCGCCTCTCGCTCTCCAACCTCCGTCGATTGTACACAGGGGGCATCCCCTCCCGCCGGTCCCTATACTTCCGGGCACGCGAGGAGACGCCCGCGAAGCGGGGGGGCGGCCTCGACCTGTATCCAGACGACGAGGTTCGCGCGCCCGCCGGCGCGAACCGACCATCCGAGGAGGCCCGGCATGCAGACCGACGACGCGGCCCGGCAGGTCGAGAACGTTTCCGTGACGCTTGAGGACGGCATGCATTTCGTCGGTGAGGCCGGCGGCTTTCGGGTGGACACCGACGCCGACGGGAGCTTCGGCGGCGCGGGCGGCGGTCCCCAGCCTCTGCATCTCCTGCTGCTCGGGGTGGCCGGGTGCACGGCGATGGACGTGATCTCCATCCTGCGCAAGAAGCGCCAGCGGGTAGGCGGCCTGGAGGTGGAGGCGCGGGGCAAGCGGACGGACGAGCACCCCAGGATCTACGGCGAGATCGAGCTGGTCTACCGCGTGAGGGGCGAGGGGGTAGATCCGCGGGCCGTCGAGAGGGCCATCGAGCTCTCCGAGACCCGCTACTGCCCGGCCATCGCCATGGTCGGCCAGGCGGCCAGGATCGAGAGCCGGTACGAGATCGAGGAGACAGCCTGACGGGGGAACGGCACCACGGCCCGGACGCCGGGTCCGGGCGCCGGGGCGAACGTTCGGCGCCCGGCGGCGACGGGCTTCTCCGGCCCTCGCAGCCCGTCTTGGAGTTAGGCGTCCTTCTCCCATACCATGGCGGGCGCCCGAGAGAGGAGTTGAGGGTTGATCACGATTCTGGCGCTCCTGGCCGTCGCCGTGGCGGTCGGGGCGGTCATACAGGGTTCGATCGGCTTCGGCTACGCCCTCGTGGCGGTGCCGGCCATGGCGCTGCTGCTGCCTTGGGCCGTCCCCGTCACGCCGCTCTTTCTGGCCCTGCCCATGACCCTGCTCATGAGCATCCGGGGGTGGCGTTCCATCGACACGGCGGGCTTCGCCCTGATCACCGCCGGGCGCCTCCTTGGCACGATCGTCGGGGTCTTGCTGCTGGTGCTGGCGCCGAAGGGCTACCTCTCGGTGCTCACCGGGGTGCTGATCCTGACGGCGGCGCTCGGGAGCCTCCTGAAGCCGAGCTTCGAAGTGAACCACACAACCCGGCTCGCCGGCGGCGTGGCCTCCGGCGTCGTGGGCACCGTGGCGGCCCTCGGCGGGACGCCGCTGGCGCTCGTGTACCAGGATCGCTCTGGGGCCGAACTCCGCTCGACCCTGGCCATCTCGTTCGTCGTCGGCATCGCCATGTCGCTCGCGGGCCTGGCGTTGGCGGGGAAGGTCGAGGGCAGGCACGTCGTCCTGGCGCTCGAGCTGCTCCCCTGCCTGCTCTTAGGCCTGTGGGCCAGCCGCTGGGTAGTGGCACGCCTCGACGAGCGTTGGCTACGCCCGGCGGTGCTGGCCTTCGCCGCCGTCGCCGGCTTGGTCATCGTGTTCCTCGGCTCCTAGGCCTCGCCCCCTGCGCCCTGCGGCGACCTGCGCTACCCTTGCGCCGATGGCGAAGCGTCGGAACGTAAGCGCTGGGCTGCTCCTGTTCCGCCGCTCCGGGGCGGGGCTCGAGGTCTTCCTCGCCCACCCGGGCGGTCCGTTCTGGACGGACCGAGACCTGGGCGCCTGGACCGTGCCGAAGGGGCTGTTGGAGCCCGGCGAGGACCCGCTCGCGGCGGCCGTCCGCGAGTTCGAGGAGGAGACGGCGATCCGGCCCGAGGGGCCCTTCCTCCCCCTAGGCAGCGTCCGCCAGAAGGCCGGCAAGCTGGTGCACGCCTGGGCGTGGGAGGGGGAGGCCGATCCGCGCAGGACAAAGAGCAACACCATGCGCGCCGAATGGCCGCGCGGCTCGGGGCGGTGGCTCACCTTCCCCGAGGTGGACCGATGCGAGTGGTTCGACGCGCGTACCGCGCGGCAGAAGATCAACCCGGCCCAGGCCGAGCTGATCGATAGGTTGGAGGCCACGCTATCTCGCGACGTGTCAGGCTGACCCAACAAGCCCGCAATGAACGCCCGCCGTCGGCCTTCTCCGGCCCTGCGCAGGGTTAGCCGGAGATCCCTTGGCGCCGCCCCGGGCGCTCCGGCGTCGTGGCCCGGCACTCACGGCGTCTTGCTCGGCTGCCCACCGAGGGCCCGCTTCGCCCGATCCACCGCGGGCGGTATCACCTCGCCGATGCCCGCCCGCACCCGCAGCGTCGCCGCCCCGTCGTAGGGCGTCTCGCCCTCGTTGACCAGCGCCACCCGGGCCCCTGAGCGTAGCGCCAGCCCCACGAGCGAGGAAGCCGGCTGCACCGTGAGCGAGGAGCCCAACGCGAGCATCAGGTCGCAGCGGCGGGCGTGGTGGTCGGCCAGCATCAACTCCTTCTCCGGCAGCGGGTCCCCGAAGTTCACCACGCTCGACACGAGCCGCCCGCCGCAGTCGGCGCAGGCGGGCTGCCCGGGCACGGGTCTCTGTGTACGGTAGCCCGCCCCCCACCGGGCCGCGTCCCAACCTACATCTCGCCGGTCGTGTAGCCGGTCGCAGCCGAGGCAGCGCATCAGCCGCCCGTTGCCGTGCAGCTCCGCTAAGAGCTCGGGGCGGATGCCGGACCGGCGGTGGAGGTTGTCGGTGTTCTGCGTGATCAGGAACCGAAGCTTGCCCAGCCGCTGGAGCTCGACGAGGGACAGGTGGGACGCGTTGGGTCCGACCTGTCCCGGCGGGACCCGCCACCGCGGCGGCGGCAGGCCGGCGTCGCGCCGCGTCCACACCCCCTCGGGGCCGCGAAAGTCGGGGATGCCGGAGTCGG
>JAUJMB010000153.1 GCA_030447045.1 Rubrobacteraceae bacterium
GCGCTAAGGCCGCGCCGACCCTTTGAACCTGATCCGGGTAATGCCGGCGGAGGGATAACCATGAGCTTCAATCGCACCTACCGGGGCGCTTCGAGGGTAGACCTCGTGGCGCCCCTTTGCGTGCCTCCTCCGGCCCCGGATCCTGGACCGGAGGAGGTAGGGAGTGGCGAAACACCATACACCGAGCGGCCCTGGGGAGGCCGCGGCCCGGTTTCGACCTAGTCCGTACGCGGCATCGCTCCGCCCCGCGAGGAGCTCCCGATGAAGGCCGCGGATCTGCTCGAACGTAACCCCGAAGCCTGGCAGGCGGCGACCCGGCACCCCTTCCTGGAGGCGGTGCGCGAGGGGAGCTTCCCGTCCGGGGCATTCGAGGACTGGTTAGTCCAGGATTACCTGTTCGTCGGCGACGCTTTGGTCTTCCAGGCCCGGCTGCTCCCCCGGGCGCCGCGTGCGGCCCAGGCGGTCCTGGCGGGGGGGCTGGTCGCCATAGAGGACGAGCTCGGCTGGTTCGAGGCGCATGCGGAGGAGCGCGGGCTGGCCCTCGACGCGCCCCGC
Source organism: Rubrobacteraceae bacterium (assembly GCA_030447045.1). Next base: position 556 of record JAUJMB010000153.1, read on the forward strand.
CACCCGACGACCGCAGCCTACCGCGACCTCCTGGCGGGCCTCGAATACGAGCCCTATCCCGCCGCGATAACCGCCCTGTGGGCCGTGGAGAGGGCCTACCTCGAGGCCTGGAGGGGCGCCGCCCCCGGACACCCGGATTACCGCCAGTTCGTCGAGCACTGGACCACCCCTGAGTTCGCGGGTTACGTAAGGGGTCTCGAAGAGGCCGCCGACGATACCCTTGAGCACTGCAGCGAGCAAGAACGGGAGCGAGCCGGGATCACCTTTCTGGAGGTCGCCCGGCTGGAGAGGGATTTCTGGGAGATGGCCTGGTCGGGGGGTGTGGGATGAGCCTGGCCAAAGAGTTGTGGGAGGAGAACGCCGACCTCGCCCGGGCGGCGCTCGCGCACCGGTTCGTGCGCGGTCTCGGCGAGGGCAGTTTACCGCTCGAAAGCTTCCGGGAGTACGTCGCCCAGGACGCGTTCTTCCTCGAAGCCTTCGGCAGGGCCTACGCCCTGGCCCTCGCCCACAGCCCGGATCGCGAGGGGCTCCACGACTTCGCCGGGTTGCTGGCCGGGGTGCTGGAGGAGCTCGAGATGCACGGCAAGTACGCCGAACGATGGGGCGTGGACCTCGGGGACGTCGTCCCCGGAGAGGCCACACTTACCTACACCGATTTCCTGCTGGCGACCGCCGCGCTCCGGGGCGTCGGCGAGACCTGCGCGGCCATGACCCCGTGCATGCGGCTCTACGCCTCTCTGGGGCAGTCCCTGGCGGCCGAGGGGGTCGGCGAAGAGAACGCCTACGCGGAGTGGATAGGGACCTACTCCGCCCCCGACTTCGAGGACCTCGCAACCAGGTTAGAGGGCTTGCTGGACCGCTACGCGGCGGACACCTACGAGGTGCGGGCGGCCTACCGTCGGGCTATGAACCTGGAGCTGGCCTTCTTCGAGGCCAACTCCTCCGCGCAGGGGAGTCCCGGATGAGCCGAAGCACCGAAACCACATCGCGAGGCGGAGTGCTTTGCGGGGAGGAGGAGTCGGATGGGTAGTTGGAGCGCCGGCGTGTTTCTTCTCCTCGTGGCCGCGGCGTTCGCGGCGGCGGGGGTCGCCTACTCGCGTGGCCGCGTTAGCGTTCTGGAGGACTACATCACCGCCCGGGGGACCGTGGGCGCTTCGGCGACCGTGGCGACGCTGGTAGCCTCCGGGATGGGGGCGTGGGTCCTCTTCGGGCCGGCGGAGGCGGCGACCTGGGGCGGCCTGCCTACTATTCTCGGGTACGCTTTGGGGGCCGCGGCGCCCTTGCTGGTCTTTATACCGCTCGGTAATCGCCTCCGGCGGCTTATGCCCCAGGGACACACGCTCACCGAGTACGTCTGGCACCGCTACGGGCGGGGAATGTACCTCTTCACCCTGGTGGTGATCCTGCTATACATGTTCGTCTTTCTGGCCGCAGAGATCACCGGGATGGCACTTATCGCCAGCCTGGTCGCCGGCATCCCCCTTTGGGTCACCGCCCTGATCGTCACGGCCGCTACCCTTGCCTACACGACCTACGGAGGGCTCAGGGCCTCCATCTTCACCGACGTGGTTCAGTCGTTGCTGATCCTGCCGCTGTTGGCGGTCGTCGCGGTCGCGGGCTACCTGGCCCTCGGCGGGTTCGGCCCCTCCGTCACCGGGCTTGACGAGAGGGCGCCCGAGCTATTGCAGTGGGGGAGACTGGCGGGGGTAGAGGGCGCTTTAACCTTCGTCATCGCGATCCTGGCCGCGAACCTCTTTCACCAGGGGTACTGGCAGCGGGTCTACGCCGCCCGCGACCGGAGGGCCCTGCGAAGCGGGTTCCTGATCTCGGCCGCGGTGGTGGTGCCCATCGTCTTCGTGATGGGTCTCTTCGGCCTGGCGGCGGTCGGTTTGGGGAGGGTGGAGACGCCTTCGGTGGCCCTGTTCGGCGTCCTGCTCGGGGTCCTCCCCGCGTGGCTCGCCGCCGCGCTCGTGATCCTCGGCCTGGCCCTGGTGATGAGCAGCGCCGATACGCTCCTGAACGGCATCGCGAGCATCGTCGCCGTGGACCTGAAGAGGGCGATGCCCGGCGCGCGGGCGGACTTCTTGCTCGGTGCCTCCCGGATCTCTACGATCCTACTCGCGGTCCCGCTCCTCTTTATCGCCTCGAAGGGCTACAGCGTGCTCTACCTGTTCCTCATAGCGGATCTGGTGTGCGCGGCGGCGGCCTTCCCGGTCTTTTACGGCCTCTACAGCGAACGCTACAATGGCCGGGCCGCCATGCTCGGCACTCTGGCGGCCCTTGTTGCCGGAGGGCTGCTCTTCCCCGACCCGGCGATGAGCCGGGGCAGCCTGTTCTGGTCCTTCGTGGTCGCCGCGCTGGTCTCGGTGGTTGTCTCCATCGCCCTGTCGCCACGACGCAGGACCTTCGACCTGAAGTCCCTGCAAGGGCTGGTACGAGACATGCGCGACTGAGCAAAGCACGGGCTCCTCGACGCGCTGTGCCCGATCGCGCGTCGCTTCGGGGGCGTTCTCGGTCATAATAGGAGCCTATGCAACGCGCGCGGCGGTCGCTCCGGCCGTCGCAGAGGGAGGTAAAAGGTCTGTGAGAGCGGTAATTATGGCGGGGGGACAGGGGACGAGGCTCAGGCCGTTGACGAGCAACCAGCCGAAACCGATGATCCCCATCGTCAACACGCCGTGCATGGAGCACATCGTCAGGCTCCTCAAACGCTACGGCTTCGAGGACATAGTGGTCACGCTCGAGTATATGCCCGAGGCAATACGCGGGTACTTCGGCGACGGCTCCGCCTGGGGCGTGAAGATGGAGTACTCCGTCGAGGAGGAGCCTCTGGGCACCGCCGGATCGGTGAAGTACGTCGAGGAGTGGCTGCCGGAGAGGTTCGTGATCGTCTCGGGCGACGCGCTCACGGACGTGGACCTCGAAAAGGCGGTCGCGTTCCACGAGGAGCGCGGGGCCGAGGTCACGCTGGTTTTGAAGGAGGTAGATGATCCTTCGGGGTTCGGCATCGTGGTGGTCGACGACGACGGTCGCGTGACCGAGTTCCTGGAGAAGCCGGACGAGGACGAGGTCTTCTCCAACACGGCAAACACAGGAATCTACGTAGTCGAGTCGGGTGTGCTACAGGACATACCTGAGGGGCAGGAGTACGACTGGTCCAAGGACCACTTCCCCAAGATGCTTGAGGAGGGACGCCCCATCTACGGCTTCGTGATGCAGGGATACTGGGAGGACATCGGCAACATCGAGCAGTACATGGGCGCCCAGCGCGACGTGCTGGACGGCAAGGTCCGGGGGGTGGAACCGGCGGGTGAGAAGCTACGCGAGGGCGTCTACGCTGGTAGCGGGACCGAGGTCGACGAGGAGGCGCTCGAAGGGCCGGTTGTCCTGGGAGAGAACGTCCGGGTCACCCCCGCTGCCAGGGTCGGGCCTTACTCGGTCCTCGCGCCGGGCGTCTCCGTCGAGGCTGACGCTACGGTGGCGCGGAGCACTGTGGGGGAAGGCTCCTCCGTCGGGGAGGGCGCGGAACTCAACGGGGCCCTCGTCGGTCGCTCGTGCAGTATCGGGGCCCGGACCCGCCTCCTCGAAGGGAGCACGCTCGGGGACGGGGTTGTCGTGGG
>JAUJMB010000154.1 GCA_030447045.1 Rubrobacteraceae bacterium
CCCCGTAGAGGCGCCAGCACCCGGGCGAGGCGCCGAGGTAGCGGTGCGTCGGCCCTTCCTCGTCGGGAACGGGGGCGCCGCACCCGAAGCACGGCCGCAGGCCAGCTCCCATCCCCCGTCCGCCTAGCCGTCGAGCTGGCGGGCGAGCTCTTCCGGGTCGGTGGTCGGGGCCTGGCAGGCGTAGCCCTCGCAGACGTAGGCGGTCGCCCTCCCGTCGCGCGCGGGGCGCTGGGCCAGGAGCGGTATAAGGCCGGCGGACTCCGCGTCGTCCTCCGCGCGGCCGGCGACCACCTTGTTGGGCAGGTAGCGGGCAAAGACCGTATCGATGAGGGCCTTAGTGTCTGGCGCTTCCGGGTCGCCTATGATCGCGATCTCGCGCGTCCCCGAGGTGGCGAAGTCGAGCGCGGCGAGCAGGCGCCCGAAGGCCGACGGGATCTTCTCCATCCCCCCGGCCATCTCGTCCAGGATCTCCTCGGCCCGCTCACGGTAGTCGTTGCGGTCGAGCAGGAGGGCGAGCCTCAGCATGACCTCGACGGCGACGGAGTTGCCGGAGGGGGTGGCGTTGTCGTAGACGTCGCGCGGCCTGGTGACGAGCTCCTCGTGGTCCGCTGGCGTGTCGTAGAAGGCCCGCCGCCCCTCGTCCCAGAAGAGCTCGTTCATCGCGTCGCACAGGTCATCGGCCTCGGCCAGCCACCGCGTCTCGAAGGTCGCCTCGTAGAGCGATACTAGCCCGTCGGCCACCATCGCGTAGTCCTCCAGGTAGCCGTTGAACCTCGCCCGCCCGTCCTTGTGCGAGCGGTGCAGCCGCCCGTCGGTCTTCATGTTCTCCAGCAGGAAGGTGGCGTTCCGGCGGGCGGCCTCGCGGTAGTCCTCCCTGCCGGTGACGCGGGCCGCCAGCGCGAAGGCGCGGAGCATGAGCCCGTTCCACGCGGCCAACACCTTATCGTCCCGCCCGGGCCTGACCCGCTCCTCCCTGAAGGCCAGCAGCTTCTCCCGGATGGAGACGATGCGGTCCCACAGCTCCTCCGGCGAGATCCCGAACTCCTCGGCGACGACCTCGATGGGGCGGGGGACGTTGAGGATGTTCTTGCCCTCGAAGTTGCCCCCCTCCGTGACGTCCCAGAAGCGCAGCGCGAGCCTCGCGTCGTCCGGGTCGAGGACGCCCTCTATCTCCGTGGGCGTCCAGACGTAGAACTTGCCCTCCTCGCCCTCGGAGTCGGCGTCTTCCGCGGAGTAGAAGCCGCCCTCGGGGCTCGTCATGTCGCGCAGGACGTAGTCGAGGGTCTCCTCGGCCACGCGGCGGTAGAAGGGGTCGCCCGTCGCCTGGTGGGCCTCAAGGTAGATCCTCGCCAGGAGCGCGTTGTCGTAGAGCATCTTCTCGAAGTGCGGGACGAGCCAGTAGGCATCCACCGAGTAGCGGGCAAAGCCGCCGCCGAGGTGGTCGTAGATGCCGCCGTCGGCCATCCGGCGCAGGGTCGTCTCCACGGCCGCCAAAGCGCCCCGGTCGCCCGTGCGGCGGTAATGGCGCAGCAGGACCTCCAGGTTCATCGGCTGCGGGAACTTGGGCGCCCCGCCGAAGCCGCCGAAGCGGGCGTCGTGCTGGGAGAGAAGGGTCGAGGCGGCCCTGTCGAGCAGGTTGGTCCCCTCGGTCTCGGCCTTCGGCATGGCGGCGCCGGTGGAGGCCTGGAGGTAGTCGCGGACCGATTCGGCGCTCTGGAGGACCTCCTCGCGGCGGTTCTCGTAGGCGTCGGCGAGGGTGAGGAGGAGCTGCTGGAAGGAGGGCATGCCGCCGCGCGGGGTGGGCGGGAAGTAGGTGCCGCCGTAGAACGGGGCGCCGTCCGGGGTCATAAAGACCGTCATCGGCCAGCCGCCGCTGCGCGTGAGGGCCTGCACGGCGGACATGTAGATCGAGTCGATGTCGGGCCGCTCCTCGCGGTCGACCTTTATGTTCACGAAGTGCTCGTTCATCACGCGCGCCGTCTCTTCGTCCTCGAAGGACTCGCGCTCCATGACGTGGCACCAGTGGCAGGCCGAGTAGCCGACGGAGAGCAGGATAGGCCTGTCCTCCTCCCGCGCCTTCTCGAGCGCCTCCTCCCCCCACGGGTACCAGTCCACGGGGTTGTCCTTGTGCTGCAACAGGTACGGGCTCGTCTCCTGGGCCAGTCGGTTCGACATGTCTGCTCTCCTAAGGTATCTACTACGACCATTCGTACCACACGGAGCGCTCCGCGTAACGGGGAAGCTCTAAGCCGTCGCCTTCGGCTCTCAGCCGTTCTCTTGCGGGGAGGGCGTAAGGCCGAGTTGTTGCGTGAGGCCCAGGGCATCCGAGACGGTCCAGGAGGCGGAGATCCTGCCGTTCTCGACACGGTTCATCTCCACGCCGGCGACCTCGACCCTTCCCCCGTGGGCTCGACCGGTGAGGGTCCAGCGGTGGGCGACGGTGTCGCCCTCGCGGATCATCTCCTTCGTTTCGAAGCGGATGTCGGGGAACGCGGACCGGTACTTGCCGATAAGCCTCTTGACGCCTTGCGGGCCGGGCGGCACCCCGGGGGCGGTCGTGGTTGACGTGGTCTGGGGCGACGAGCCTGTCGGCGGCGCCGAGATCCCCCCGTTCATCACCTTCTCCACGAACCGGCGGGCGACCTCCTTGCTCTCCTCCGCGGACACGGCGGCTCCCCTCGTCGCTGGCGGTTGCTCTGTACCCGCCGCGAGCCGTCTACCCGCCCCTGCGCGCGGGGAAACGGGGAGAGATATGGGGTTTAGCTGGCGCAAAGGCGGGTAGTAGGTTTGTAGAAGGGAAGGCTAGCGAGGAGGTAGCCGACGTGTGCTACTCCCACAGGGACCATGAGGCGCGGGAAGCCAGCAAAGAGGCCCAAAAGAGGGCGCAGCGCGAGCGGGAGGAGCGCGGGCGCCGCGAAGGGGCGGCCAGAGGGAGAGAGAGGCGCGCGCCGGAGAGGGAGTCGATCAAGGCCTAGCGGCCGCGCCGAAACCCCATAGCGGCGGGGCCCCGGGCGGTCGTTCGGGGCCCCTGCTCTGCGCGGAAGACTCGGGAATGGGAGAGGAGCCGGATGAACGTTCAGACGCTGGAAGCGACCGCCAAGGAGCTCGTCGCGCCGGGGCGGGGCATTCTCGCCGCGGACGAGAGCCTCGGGACCATAGGGAAGCGGTTCGAGGCCGTCGGCATAGAGGCGGGCGAGGAGAGCCGGCGGGCCTACAGGGAGATGCTGTTCACCACCGAGGGCATCGGTGAGTTCTTGTCTGGCGTGATCCTCTTCGACGAGACCCTCAGGCAGAACGCCTCCGACGGCCGTTCGTTGCCGCAGGTGCTCCTCGACCACGGCATCATCCCCGGCATCAAGGTCGACAAGAGCACGGTGGGCCTGCCCCTCTCCCCGGACGAGAAGTTCACCCAGGGCCTCGACGGCCTGGGCGAGAGGCTGGCCGAGTACAGGGAGATGGGCGCCCGCTTCACGAAGTGGCGGGCGGTCATCACCATCGGCGACGGAATACCTACGAAGGGCTGCGTAGAGGCGAACGCCCGGGCTCTCGCCCTCTACGCGGCCTTCTGCCAGGACCACGACCTCGTCCCCATCGTCGAGCCCGAGGTCCTCATAGACGGCGACCACTCCATCGAGCGGTGCTACGAGGCGACGGAGTGGATGCTCCACACCACCTTCGGGCACCTCTACGAGCAGAACGTCGAGTTCTCCGGGATGCTCCTCAAGCCGAACATGGTCATCTCCGGCAAGGAGGCCGAGCGGCAGGCAGGCGTCGAGGAGGTGGCCAGGTCCACGGTCGAGTGCCTGCTCAGGACCGTCCCGGCGGCGGTGCCCGGCATCGTCTTCCTCTCGGGCGGGCAGACCACAACCCAGGCTACGGCCCACCTCAACGCCATGAACTCCATGTACGAGGGGCTGCCGTGGGAGCTCTCCTTCTCCTACGCGCGGGCGCTGCAGGAGCCGCCGATGGAGATCTGGAAAGGCCAGACGGGCAACATCGAAGAGGCGCAGAGGGCCTTCTACCACCGCCTGAAGATGAACGGCGCCGCGCGGAGCGGCAGCTACTCCGAGGATATGGAAGCGGCGTAGGGAGCTTGTCAGCCGGTCAGCATCTCAGCCGGTCAGCTATTTTGGTGACGGACGGAGTTTGTTGATGAAGGGCGAGAGC
>JAUJMB010000155.1 GCA_030447045.1 Rubrobacteraceae bacterium
ACTTTATCGAGGCGGTGCGCGAGATCCACGCCACCCTCCCCCACGCCAAGACCTCAGGAGGCATCTCGAACGTCTCGTTCTCCTTCAGGGGCAACAACCCGGTGCGCGAGGCGATCCACGCCGTCTTCCTCTACCACGCGGTAAGGGCGGGCCTCACGATGGGCATCGTAAACGCGGGCCAGCTCGCCGTCTACGACGACATAGACGCGGAGCTGCGCGAGGCCGTCGAGGACGTGGTCCTCAACCGCCGCGACGACGCCACCGAGCGCCTGCTGGAGCTCGCGGAGAGGTACAGGGACAGGGGCGAGGAGGCCGAGGAAGAGGCCCAGGAGTGGCGCTCGTGGCCGGTAGAGAAGCGGCTGGAGCACGCGCTGGTCAAGGGCATCGCCGAGTTCGCCGAGGAGGACACCGAGGAGGCGCGCCAGAGGGCGGAGCACCCGCTCGACGTCATCGAGGGTCCGCTCATGGACGGGATGAACGTGGTCGGGGACCTCTTTGGGGCGGGGAAGATGTTCCTGCCGCAGGTCGTCAAGAGCGCGCGCGTGATGAAGAAGTCGGTGGCGTACCTGATCCCGTTTATCGAAGAGGAGAAGGGCGAGGCCCGCAAGCCGAACGGCACGGTCGTGATGGCGACCGTCAAGGGCGACGTCCACGACATCGGCAAGAACATCGTGGGCGTGGTCCTGCAGTGCAACAACTTCGAGGTGATAGACCTCGGGGTTATGGTGCCGGCGGCGAAGATACTCCAGACCGCAAGAGACAAAGGCGCCGACATCATCGGGCTCTCGGGGCTTATAACGCCGAGCCTGGATGAGATGGTCCACGTCGCGGGCGAGATGCAGCGCGAGGGCTTCGAGCTGCCGCTCCTGATCGGGGGCGCCACCACCTCCCAGACGCACACGGCGGTCAAGATAGCCCCGGGCTACGGCCAACCCGTCGTCCACGTCAAGGACGCCTCCCGCGCCGTCGGCGTCGTCCAGAACCTCGTGACCGAGAACAGGAAGGACGACTACGCGGCCTCGATCGCCGCCGAGTACGAGGAGGTCCGCCGCAAGCACGCCGGCCGCCGGTCGAAGACGAAGCTCGCGACGCTGGAGCGGGCGCGGGCCAACGGAACAAAGATAGACTGGGCCGGCTACGAGCCACCGAGGCCCAAGGTGCTCGGCGTGCGCACGCTCGAGGACTACCCGCTGGAGGAGATCCGGCCCTACATAGACTGGACGCCGTTCTTCCACTCCTGGCAGCTAAAGGCGAGCTACCCCCGCATCCTCGACGACCCGGAGAAGGGCGAGGAGGCGCGCAAGCTCTTCGCCGACGCCGAAGCGCTCCTCGACCGCATCATCGAGGAGAAGTGGCTCACCGCCCGTGCCGTCTTCGGCCTCTTCCCGGCAAGCGCCCTGCCCAACGATTCCCTGGAGGTCTACACCGACGAGTCGCGCGACGAGGTGCTGACCACCCTCAACCTTCTCCGCCAGCAGAAGCAGAAGCCGCCCGGCCGCCCGAACCGCTCTCTGGCGGACTTCGTGGCGCCGAAGGCGTCGGGCCTCGAAGACCACGTAGGGCTCTTCGCGGTGACGGCCGGCATCGGGGCCGACGAGGCGGCGCGGCGTTTCGAGGAGGAGAACGACGTCTACAACGCGATCATGGTCAAGGCTTTGGCCGACCGGCTCGCCGAGGCCTTCGCGGAGGTGCTCCACAGCCGGGTGCGCACGGAGTTCTGGGGCTACGCCGCCGACGAGGACCTCGACACCGACGCGATAATCAGGGAGGAGTACGCGGGCATCCGTCCCGCCCCAGGCTACCCGGCCTGCCCGGAGCACACCGAGAAGCGCACCATCTGGGAACTGCTAGACGTCGAAGAGAACGCCGGCATCTCCCTGACAGAGAGCTGTGCCATGACGCCGGGGGCGGCGGTCAGCGGCTACTACTTCTCCCACCCCGATTCCACGTACTTCGGGGTCGCCGAGATCGGGCGCGACCAGGTCGCCGACTACGCCGACCGCAAGGGCTGGACGCTCGAAGAGGCCGAGAGGTGGCTCTCCCCGAACCTCGGCTACGAGCCCGAAAGCCCGGGCGACGAGGGCGCCACGGAGGTCCCGCAGGCGAGGAGCAAGGCGGCGAGGTGAGGGGCTGGCCCGCCGGTCCCCTCCCCGGGCGCGCTACTCGAAACGAACCTCCTCGAAGCCCAGGGTCGAGACGAAGGCCCGGATAGAGTCCTCCGCGTTCGTCTCGGCGGTCTCCAGGATACCGTTCTCGCGTGCGGCAGCTTCGACCTTCTCTACCGCCACGAGCCGGGCCTCCTCGACGAGATCGTCGTCGGGGCGAACGTTCAGCGGGCTGAGGTCCCGGTCGTAGACGCGGGTCTTCTCCTCGTCGAGGCTCGCGGAGAGGATCTCGGGCTCGGGTAGCCGCATGGTGACGGTCTCGCCCTCGACCCTCACGTCGTCCCGACCGATCTCCGCAAGGTCCACCCCCGCCTCCACCTCCCCGGTGGCTACGACGAGGACCTCCTCGCCGGAGAACAGTCTCTCCAGCACGTCGCCGCCGCTCTGCCTGGTGACCGGCACGGACTCCGTCCAGCGCACGGTGGCGAGCTGGTCCAGCTCCCGAACCCCCTCCACCACGACGGGCCCCGTGGTGGTCCGGGCCGGCCTCTCCTGCAGGAGCGGGCCGATCAGGGGCATCCTCTCGGCGAAGTCGAAGCGGCTGATACCGACGCCGAGCCCCACGCTCAACACCACGATGACGAGCGCCAGCGCCAGCGTGGTTACAAACCCTCCACCCTTCTTGCCCAAGACAGACCTCCCCATGAGAGTAAAGAGAATCCCGATGGATTATATCCCCGGGCGGGGAGAGGAGCCCTGCCGGGCCGTCCCTAGGCGAACTCGGGCAGGATCTCCCGTGCGAAAAAGTCGAAGAATGGCTTCTGGTTCGGGCCTATCTGCTGCACGTAGACCTCGTCGTAGCCGGCCTCGGCGAACTGGCGCAGCATCCCACGGTACTTCTCGGGGTCGGGGCCGCAGGGGACGGCCTCGGCCATCATCTCCTCCGTTACCAGCTGCGTGGCCTGCTCGAAGTGCCGGGGCGTGGGCAACACCTGCGCCAGCTCCCCCGGCAGCCCCTCGTTCGGCCAGGTGCGGTGCGCGGTCCTCACGCACTCGGCCTCGTCCTCGCCGTAGCAGGCCTTGAACGCGCTGTGGGCCGGCCTGTCCCCGCCGCCGGAGGAACGGTAGAGCTCCAGCAGCTCCGCGTCCGGGCCGACGTTCACGTAGCCGTCCCCGATCTCGGCGGCGAGCCGCACGGCCTTCGGGCCGAACCCGGAGACGAGGATGGGCGGCGGCTCGTCCGGAAGGGTGTACAGTCGGGCGTTCTCGACGACGTAGTGCCGGCCCTCGTAGTCCTTCGTGCCGCCCTCCCAGAGGAGGCGCATCACCTCGACGGACTCCTCCAGCATCTCCAACCTCACGTCCGCCGAGGGCCACGCGTCGCCGAAGATGTGCTCGTTCAGCGCCTCTCCGGTACCGATGCCGAGGTTGAAGCGCCCCCCGAGCATAACCGCGGAGGTCGCGGCGGCCTGGGCGATTACGGCCGGGTGGATGCGCATCGTCGGGCAGGTGACGGCGGTCGTCACGGGAAGAGAGGTGGTCTGGGAGAGGCCCCCGATCACGCTCCACACGAACGGGCTGTTGCCCTGCGCCTCGACCCACGGGTGGTAATGGTCGCTGATCCAGAGTCCTTCGAACCCCGCCTCCTCGGCCATCCGGGCCTGCTCGATCAGCGCCCCCGGCCCGAACTCCTCGCAGGAGAGAAAGTACCCGATCTTCATGGAAGCTCCCTTCGGCGGCGACACGCAGCCCCGCTAAGGTACCCCGAAGGGGCAGGCTTTAGGCACCTAGGTTTCGAGGCTGCCGCAGCAACCCCCTCACGGCCACAAGGCAGGAGTAGGTATGAAGACAACGCGAACTCCTGGCGGGCCCCGGTCTCGGCCCTTTCGGACGAAACCCAAGACCTTATACCTAGAGCCTAAAAGCCTTACCCTTGTATGTTCGTCTGCTTCCAGATGGTGTGCTCGCCCAGGTTCTCGGCTTCGGGGAACTCCTCGCCCTTGGCGAGCTGGACCCGGATCGGGGGCAGCATCGTCC
>JAUJMB010000156.1 GCA_030447045.1 Rubrobacteraceae bacterium
CTAAAGGCGACTTCACCCCCGCCCAAGACGATCCCCTCTCCGACCCTTCCGACGACCCGTTCTCTCTCGTCCAGCACCCTGATCTCGTCTCCCGAGGTAACTGGCTCGAAACCGGCCGGCCATACGGGCACGGCGTCGACGTCGTGTTTCGGGTCCTCTACGTGGAGGCAACCCTCCCCGTCGAGCGTCAACTCGCCGCGGAGCAGCGCGTCCATAGCGTCTGCGGATTCGGAGGACTGCACGGGGAAGAACACCGCCGAACGCGCCGGTGGGGGGCCGTGGATCACGACCCTGCTGGCGACGGTCTGGCCGGGATAGGATTCCATGACGGGATGGCCTGTGTGCCAGGCGTCCACGGTCTGTCCTTTGGCGAGATCTCCGGCGGTGCCCGGTCTCGCGTCCCCCCGACCGCCGCCCCGGCGAATAAAGACGCGCGTCTCGTCCCTTACCTCGAAGTAGAGTTTCTCCCCAACTTTTGCGACGGCAGGATCTTCCTCGACGAGTATCCGCCCGGCCGAGCCTGCTCCCGGCTTCCCACGTTCCACCTCCGTGACCGTCCCCGTTATGTCCGGCGGGCCGCCCGGCAGAGACACCATCTCGCCGGACGGCCCGCCGGGGTCCTCCCGCGTCGCGGTATTCGCCGGCGTCCCCCTTCCGTCCTCCGCGACCGAAGCGCCGCACGCGCCGGCGAAGAGCACGACGGCCGCGATCAACGGCAACAAGAAACTTGCGGCAGGTTGGCTACCATCACGTCCCATCAGGACCCCCTGACTCTGAGATAGGCCGGCCCGTCCGTGCGGAAGGGATCTTCTTGGATCCCCGAGTTTCCCCATTATGCAGCAGACATCACTTTGGGCCAACAGATGGAGACGGACCAGTGGCCGTGCCATGCGATGCTGCTAGAGTACGCGGATGGAAGCAGCATTCGGCGCCGGGACGCCGTACACCGTCGGCGTCGAGGAAGAGTTCCAGCTGGTGGACCCCGCCTCCCGCGCCCTGGTCCCGGCCGTCGGAGCCGTAGTGGAGGCCGGCGGCGGGGCGTCCCTCGTCACCTCCGAGCTCTCGCGGTCGTGCGTGGAGATGGTCTCCCCGGTCTTCGAGACGGTCTCGGACCTGGCGCGGGAGCTGCCGGTCCTGCGGCGCCGGGTCGCGGAGATGGCGCGCGGCGCGGGCGTCGAGATCGTGGCGGCGGGCACCCATCCTTTCTCCGAACCGACGGAGCAGCCCCTCGCGGAGGGCGCACACAACCGGCGCCTGGAGGACGAGATGGGGTGGGTTGCCCGCACCCAGGCCATCTACGGCCTCCACGTCCACGTCGCCGTGCCGGACGGGGAGGCCGCCATAGCGGCCGTCAACGAGCTCGCCCGGCGGGTGCCCCTGCTCGTGGCGCTCTCGGCCAACTCGCCGTTCTGGCGCGGGTCGGACACCAGGCTCGCCTCGACGCGAATCAAGATCTTCGAGATGTTCCCGCGTTCGGGGCTGCCCCCCGCGTTCGGTGGCTGGGAGGACTTTGTCCGCCACGTCGAGGCCCTCGTCCTCTCCGGCAGCATCCCTGATGCGTCCTGGTGCTGGTGGGACGCCCGCCCCCACCTCAAGTTCGGCACGGTCGAGCTGCGCGCCCCCGACGTGCAGACGGACGCCTCCCGCACCGCGGCCCTCGTCGCCCTCGTCCAGTGCCTCGTCGCCGGCGCCGACGGCCGCGCGCCCGAGGACCCGCTCTTTGTCGCAGAGAACAAGTGGCGGGCGGTCCGCCATGGCATGGACGCCACCTTTTATGACTTTGCCGAAGGGAGATCCGGCCCAGCCCGGGACCTGGCCCGCGGGCTGGTCGAGGAGCTGCGCCCCATCGCCCAGGAACTCTCCTGCGAGGCCGAGCTCGAGGGGGTGCTGGAGATCGTCGAGCGCGGCACCGGCGCCGGAGTGCAGAGGGCGGCGTTCGAGAAGAGCGGTTCGCTGGAGGGCCTCGTGGATCGGCTCGCGGAGGCGACCGTCCCCGGTTGAGTGGCGCGGGCGGGTTTCAAACCCGTCCCTACGCAGGGATTGGTGCGTCGCTAACCGCCGATGCGGGATTCTTCCAGGTCGAGGTCGCGTTCGATGCGGCGCATGGTCTCGGGGCTGATCTCGCCGCCGTCTCGCATGCGGATGATGGCGTCCCGCTCGGCCTCTATGAGGTCCCGGCGCCACCGGCGCCAGGCGGCGGAGCTCTCGGCGTACTCCTCGGTCATGCCGCCGGCGCGGATACCGGCCTCGTACCGCCCGATGCGGTCCTCGTAGTACTCGCGCATGCCCTGCTCGTTCTCCGCCGGGAGGCCGTTCTCCGCGCAGATCTGCTCCAGCCGCTCCAACGCCGCGCGGGCGCCCTCGCGGCGGGCCCGCAGCTCCGCGATCCTGGCGGCGTCCCCGTCCTCCCTGAGGCCGAGCGCCTTTATGAGGAACGGGAGGGTGAGCCCCTGCAGGACGAGCGTAGCCAGTATCACGGCGAAGGTTAGAAAGAGGAGCAGGTCGCGGTCGGCGTCGAAGGGATTGCTCTCGGGTACTGTGAGGGCCGCCGCCAAAGAGACGGCGCCCCGCATCCCGCTCCAGCTCATCACCAGGTACTCCCGCCACGTGCCGCGCAGGTACCTGCTGCGGAAGAGCCGGTCGAAGACGGGGTGGAGATAGGGCACCGTAAAGAAGAAGGCCAGGCGCGCCCCCAGCACCACGGCGTAGACCAGGACGGCGTAGAGCAGTACCCGCAGCACCGTGTACTCTCCCAGTTCGTCCAGTATGGACGGGAGTTGCTGGCCGAGCAGGACGAAGAGCAGCGCCTCCAGGACAAAGACCAGCACGCCCCAGAACGCGAGCGCCTGGATGCGCGTGGTGGCGTCGGAGAAGAGCCTGGGCGACCTCCACCCTTGCGCGAGGCCGTAGGTGACCACGGCGAGAATGCCGGAGACGTGCAGGATCTCCTCGGCGAGGATGTAGACGCCGTAGGGGATCAGGACGGAGAAGGTTATTTGGATCGAGGCGTCCTTCAGGCGGCTCCAGAGGGGCAGGATGGTGAAGGCGAGGACCAGGCCGACGACGATGCCGCCCCCGGCGACGAGCAAGAAGTCGAGGCCGGCTTCGGTGGGCGAGAAGGCCGCCGTCCCGGCCGCGACCCCAACGGCCAGGCGGAACGCCACGAGGGCCGTGCCGTCGTTTATGAGGCTCTCGCCGCCAATGACCGTGCCCACGCGCTCCGGCACGCCGAGACGCCGGAAGATGGCCTCCGCCGCCACCGGGTCCGTCGGAGAGAGGATTGCCCCGAGCACGAACGCCACAGGCCACGAGAGCCCGATCACGAAGTGGGCCACCGCTGCGACCGCGAAGATCGTGACGAGCACGAGGCCGATGGCCAGCAGCGAGATCGCCCTCAGGTGGGCGCGCAGGTCGAGCGGAGAGGAGAAGAAGCCCGCCGAGTTCAGGAGCGGCGGCAGGAAGACCACGAAGATCACCTCGGGCGGTATCTCGACCGTCGGCAGCCCCGGCGCGAAGCCGAGCGCGAGCCCGCCGAGCACCAGGAAGATCGGGTACGGCACCCTGAGCACGCGGGCCAGCTGCGCCAGCAACGCCGCGGCCCCGAGCAGGAAGATGAGCGATTCGATCTGGTCCATGCATTCTCTCTAGACGCCGCAAGAGTTCTCCGGAAGGCATCTTACAGCACGCCCCGGGGTCGGCAATCCGCCCCACGCCACGCATCGGGCGGGAGGGACTCCGGAGGCGCTATACTGCGCTACAGGGTAGGGAAGCATGTTTCGCGCGAGGGAGGGAGCATAGTGGCCCAGGGCGTAAGACCGACTGGCACTTACAAGACGCTCGACGAGCAGCGCGAGGTACTTTCCCCGGCGGAGCAGAGGTTCGAGAAGGCGCGCCAGACGATAGGGCTGTTTCTCGGGCCTGTGGTGTTCCTCATAATGTACTTCTTGCCGTTGCCGCTGGAACGCGACCAGCAGACGCTGGCCATGCTGCTTGTCGCCTTCTCTGTGTCTCTTGGCGCTTGTGGCCAGCAAGAAGTGCAACCCGAGGAAGACCAACCGGCGCAAGAGGAGCCAGCAGGGACAGGGGCACCGCAAGAGGAGGAGGGGGAGTCGGATTAGGCACCGGCCCCCATCATGG
>JAUJMB010000029.1 GCA_030447045.1 Rubrobacteraceae bacterium
TACTTCGAGGTGATCGTGATGCCGTTGGTAAGGCCCTTGTCCCTCAGGTTCTGCACGACGTTCTGGTAGGAGTCCCAGACGGCGGGGAGGTCCGTCTGCGGGGCCATGAAGTTTATGCCGTGCTGGAAGTAGGGTAGCTCGGTGATGTCGTACCCGCTCGTGCTCTCCAGCGGCGCCGAGAACTCGAACGTGATGTTCTTGGCCGTGCCGTTGCCGATGTTGCGCACGACGATGTTGGTCGTGAAGCGCCCGGTGTAGTCCGCGTCGACTATGATCTGCGGCCGGTCCGTGTCGTCGCGCGCCTTGCGGGCCTGCCTGCCCTGGTAGAGGATCCCGGTCGCGACCACGAGGGTGCCCAGGGAAGACAACAGTTGTGCCCCTATCGCGATGTCCATGATCTTCACGGCTCCTTCTCTAGTTTGTTAGCGGGATTCTCGGCCGGATTCTCCCCCGGACTGTACCAGGAGAAACAGGCCCCAGAGACCGCGGGCCGGGATGGTGCGTGAGCGTGGTCACACGTGCGACGCCGGGGGCAACCTCAACAACTTCCCGTCCGACCATCGGTGGCGGTACCGGCAGCATCCCCGAAGCCCGCCGGCGCGGCGGGCCCCGGTGCATGGCCGGGTGGATCATACCGGACCGCTCGACGATGGACGCTTTCGGCGTCTTTGCCACTTCCACAGTAGGAGTGAGGGGGAGGTGTGGGGGCTCTGTGGGTGGTTCGCTCGGGTGCCCGGCGGCAGACTCCACGTCAGAGAGAAGACCATACGAGGAGAGGAGGCCGGCCAGACGACACCGCGGAGAACGATCGGCCCCAGACGCAGGCGAGTTCGGCGACACCACGCAAAGGAGCACACAGATGAAAACCCGCACGAAAACAGCCATCATCACCCTACCCGTAGCGGTCGCGGCCTTCCTCTTGGGCCCGGTCCTCTTCCCCCCGGCCGACGTCGGGGCGGTCCCCACCTCCACCCAGCTGCCGTTCTTCGTGTTCCTCGGCGTCACCGACGCCGTGCTGCTGGGGCTCGGGGTCTCGTTCCTGGTCTTCGGATACCCGCTCCTTAGGAGGGTCTCCCCGGATTCGAGGGCCCGGGCGTGGGCGATGTACCTGTCGATCGGGTACCTGATGGTCTCCTGGTGGCCTCACCTGAACATGCACGCCTCTAACGGCGTAGATTTTGGGGGGCTGCTGGTGATCGACCTCCTCTTCCACCTGCCGCTGGAGGTCGCGGGCGCGGTGCTCGCCTACTGCGCCTACTCGCTGTTCAGGAGCTGGAGGGGCGGAAAGCTAGCCGAAGCGATCCACGCCGAGAGCGAGGCCCTGGCGGGCGAAGCGGTCCGCTAGAGATGGGCGAAGCGGTCGCGTGGGGTGGGGGCCAAGTCCCGCACCCCGCGCGTCCCGAGAGCGAGAGAAAGAGTAGTGATGGTAAGAGCGGGCGACACCAAAGGCAACGCGGTGGCAGGAGATAAGATGGTCCTGCCGCGAGAAGTAGAGGAGGTCTTCAGGGAGTTCCGCACCTGCGAGTTCTCGACGCTGGCGCGGGACGGGACCCCGATCACCTGGCCCCTGGTGACCTTGTGGCGGCCGGAGGAGCGGCAATTCGTGCTGACGACCTCGATCGGCTTTCCGCAGAAGGCCTTCAACATCCGGCGCAACCCGCGCGTGTCTCTGCTGTTCAGCGACCCCACGGCGAGCGGCCTGGAGAACCCCCCGGCGGTGCTGGTGCAGGGAGAGGCGGAGGCGCCGGACAGGATCCGGACGAGCCCCAACCACCTGCCGGAGTACTGGAGACGGCTCTTCGAGATCCAACCGGCAGGCAAGATGTACGGCTCCAACCGGCCCATGCGCTACCTGATGGACTGGTACTACATGCGGCTCTACGTCTCCGTCCGGCCCAGGCGCGTCCTCTTCTGGCCGGAAGGCGACTTTGCGCAAGCACCCCTGGAGGTAAACCATGTGGGCTGAGCTCGAGAAGAACCTCGCGGCCTTCGAGACCGCCGTGCTGAACTCCACGGACCCCGACGGCTACCCCTACAGCGTCCGCTGCCGGCCGCGCCAAGACCCCTCGGCCGGCGTCCTCCGGCTCGACCTCGCCGGGGGAGAGGCCGTGCGGCCCGGCCCCGCCAGCCTGCTCTGCCACACCCACGACGAAGAGCTGTGGAACCAGAAGGTGTTTCTGCTCACGGGACGGCTCGAAGGGGTCGGGCGTGAGCGGGTCTTCAGGCCCGAGAGGCCCATCGGGGGCATAGGCTTCCGGGCCGCGGCGCGCATGCTGGTAGGCGCGCGCAAGACCACCAAGGCGTACCTGAAAAAGCGCGGCCTGGCACGCCCCCGGATTCCCTGGGACGAGGTCGAAGCGGTCAAGGAACGGCCGCCCCGGTCCGGGTAGCATAGGAACGCCGCGATGAGGCGGACGGACGTCGTTTCTGCGGCGGGGGCGGCGAACCTACCCCGAGATGAGGGCCTTGAGCCTGTCCCGGACGGACTCTATCGGCACGCGCTCCTGCTCTAGCGTGTCGCGGTCGCGGATGGTTACCTGCCTGTCCTCGATGGTGTCGAAGTCCACCGTCACGCAGAAGGGGGTGCCCGCCTCGTCCTGGCGGCGGTAGCGGCGGCCGATGGAGCCGGAGTCGTCGTAGAAGAGGCGGTAGTCGCCCTTGAGGTCGTCGTAGAGTTCGCGCGCTATGGTCGAGACCGGCTCCTTCTTCGAGAGGGGGAAGACGGCGGCCTTGGTGGGGGCGATGCGCGGGTGGAGCTTGAGGACGGTGCGCTCCTCGCCGTTCACCTCTTCTTCGGTGTAGGCGTCCATGAGGAAGGCGAGCATGATCCTGTCGGGACCGACGGCGGGCTCTATGACGTAGGGGTAGTAGCGCTTGTTGGTGGCCTGGTCGATGTACTCGAGGTTCTCGCCGGAGTGCTCGGCGTGCTGCCTGAGGTCGTAGTCCGTGCGGTTGGCCACGCCTTCGAGCTCGGACCAGCCGGCGAAGGGGTAGTTGTACTCGATGTCCACCGTGCGCTTGGAGTAGTGGGAGAGCTTCTCCTTGGGGTGCTCGTAGCGGCGGAGGTTCTCTTCTTTGATGCCGAGGTTCAGGTACCAGTTCCAGCGCTGCTCGATCCAGTACTCGTGCCACTCCTCGTCCGTGCCCGGCTCGACGAAGAACTCCATCTCCATCTGCTCGAACTCGCGGGTGCGGAAGATAAAGTTGCCCGGCGTGATCTCGTTCCTGAACGACTTGCCCTGCTGGGCGATCCCGAACGGCACCTTGACCCGGCTCGTCTGGGTGACGTTCTTGAAGTTCACGAAGATCCCCTGCGCCGTCTCCGGCCTCAGGTACGCCAGGTTCTCCTCGCTCTTGACCGGCCCCATGTAAGTCTCGAACATCAGGTTGAAGGGCCGGACCGGCGCGAAGTCCCGCCCGCCGTCGACGGGGTCCTTGACGCGGTCGTCCTCCTGGATGATGCGCGTCAGCTCCTCGGGGCTAAGACCTTCGGCGTCGATGCCGGTGGCGTCCTCTATGAGGTGGTCGGCCCTGTAGCGGCGCTTGCTGGTGCGGCTCTCGACGAGCATGTCGTTGAAGGTCGCGGTGTGCCCGGAGGCCTCCCACACCTTCGGGTGCATGATGATCGCGGCGTCAAGCCCGACGACGTCGTCGCGCGTGTGGACGAGGCTCCGCCACCACTCCTCTTTTATGTTCCGCTTCATCTCGACGCCGAGCGGTCCGTAGTCGTAGGAGGACCTGAGGCCGCCGTAGATCTCCGAGCTCTGGTACACGAAGCCCCGGCGCTTGCAGAACGCCACCACCTTGTCCATCGTCACGGCTTGCGACACGAGCCCTCCGAACTATCAGCCTGCCCAAGATCCCGGCAAGTATAGCCTACAGCCATGGGCCCACCGCGCCCTCCGGGCCGACGGGACGTGCCAGGAGCAGAAGCGCCTCGGCCCCGGGCGTCGCCGGACGACCCCCGCCGGCAAGGGGCATAATTGCAACGCCCGCGCCCCGAACCTGCGCGGGCCACCGCGCAATTCGACGTCGCACGACAGGAGGGCCCCTTGAGGAACATGCCGGAGTTCGAGCTGGAGCGTTACTTCGCCCGTCACGAGTTCGACGCGCCCTACCTGCTGAGTTCCTCGGACATGGAGACGGTGCGCCTGGACGGGCTGCTCGCCCTGGCCGACGGCGAGGGGCGCAGGATGTGGGAGAATCTCGCCCTCGGTTACACGGAACCGGCCGGCCACCCGCTGCTGCGCGAGGAGATAGCCGCCCTCTACGAGACCGTCCCGCCCGAGGGCGTGCTGGTCTTCTCGGGGGCGGAGGAGGCCATCTTCGCCCTCTCGAACGTGGTGGCCGGCGGGCGTTCTGGCGAGAGCCCCGGCAAGCGCGCGGCGGTCATGTGGCCCGCCTACCAGTCCCTCCACGAGGTCGCCCGCTCCGCCGGGGCCGACGTGGACCTCCTGGAGCTGCGTCACGAGGAGGGGTGGGCGTTTGATCCGACCGCGCTCGGGGACCTCGTCGGGCCGTCGACGGGCCTCGTCGTCCTCAACTTCCCGCACAACCCCACCGGGGCCCAGCCCGACGAGGAGACCTTCCGCCTGGCGGTGGGCGTGGCCCGGGGGGCGGGCGCCACGCTGCTCTCCGACGAGGTGTACCGGCTCCTCGAACATAATCCCGCCGACCGCCTGCCTGCCGCCGCGGACCTCCACGAGGGGGCGGTGAGCCTCGGGGTGATGTCCAAGTCCTTCGGGCTGGCGGGGCTGCGCATAGGCTGGCTCGCCACCCGCGACCTCGACCTCCTCGGGCGCGTGGCGGCCTTCAAGGACTACACCACCATCTGCAACTCCGCCCCCAGCGAGGTGTTGGCCCTCGTGGCCCTGCGGGCCAGGACGGAGATCCTCGCCCGGAACCTGCGCCTCGTCCTGGACAACCTCCCCCACGCCGACGCCTTCTTCGAGAAGTGGCGGGGGACGATGGAGTGGACCCGCCCGAGGGTGGGCTGCATAGGCTTCCCGCGCCTCCTTTCTGACGTCCCCGCCGAGCGTTTCGCGGCAGGACTGGTGGAGGAGGAGGGCGTGATGCTGCTGCCGGGGAGCGTCTACGGGCACCCGGGCAACCACTTCCGCCTCGGCTTCGGACGGCGCAACTTCCCGCAGGCCCTCGAACGCCTCGACCGCTTCGCCGAGCGGCGGCTGGCCTGAGGAGTCCCTCCACGTGGGCGGGCGTTCTTCCTGTCGGCCCCGACGCGGACGCCTCCACCCCGGCCCGTTCCGCCGGTGTGGGACCGCAGACGATCCCGTGCCGGTAGGGGGGAGCTAGCTGCGGAAGAGCCTGAGCCCGTTCAGGGTGACGGCGATGGAGGTGCCCATGTCCGCGAGGACCGCCGCCCACAGCGCCACGAGCCCGAACGGGGCGAGCAGGACGAACACGCCCTTCACGAGCAGGGAGACGAGCACGTTCTGCTTTATGATCCCCTCGGCCGCCCGCGAGAGCCTCACGGCCTCCGCGAGCTTCGGCAGGTCGTCCCGCATGAGGGCGACGTCGGCCGTCTCGAGCGCCACGTCCGTGCCCGCGGCACCCATCGCGAAGCCCACGGAGGAGGCCGCGAGCGCCGGCGCGTCGTTCACGCCGTCCCCGACCATCCCCGCCGAGCCGTGCCTCTCCACGAGGTCGCGCACCGCCTCCACCTTCTGCTCCGGAAGCAGCCGCGCCCTGTAGTCCACGCCCACCGCCTCCGCCACCCGGCGCGCCGGTGCCTCCGCGTCCCCGGTGAGCATGACGATCTCACCTATGCCGCCGCCTCGCAGCGCCTCGACCGTCTCCCTGGCGTCGGTGCGGACGGCGTCGGCGAGGCCGAAGACCGCGAAGGGACCCCGCTCCTCGTCCCCCAGAACGACCGGCGTCTCCCCGGCCCGCGCCACCTCTTCGAGTGCCGTCTCGGCAGCCGCCAGCGAGATCCCCCGCTCGGCGAAGAGGCGGGGACTTCCGATCAGGTACGGTTTGTCCGAGATCCGGCCCGCCGCACCCCTCCCGGGAAAGGACCTGAACCCAGATACCGCCGGCAGGATGCCTCCCCGGTCTTCGGCGGCGGAGAGGATCGCGTAAGCCAGCGGGTGCTCCGACCGTCGCTCTAGCGCCGCCGCGAGGGCCAGCGCTTCGTCCTCGTCCGCGTCGCCGAGCACCACCACCCGCGAGAGGACCGGGCGCCCCTCGGTGAGCGTACCCGTCTTGTCTAGGGCGAGCGCCCCGAGGCGGCCGGCCGCTTCGAGGGCGGCGCCACCCTTCACGAGGATGCCACGCCTGGAGGCGGCCCCGATCCCGGCTACGACCGTGACGGGCGTGGAGATAACGAGCGCGCACGGGCAGGCGATGATGAGCAGCGCGAGCGCCCTGTAGAACCACTCCCCGAACGAGGCGCCCAGCAGCGGCGGCGCCACCGCCAGCGCGGCGGCCCCCGCCACGACGATCGGGGTGTAGACGCGCGAGAAGCGGTCCACGAAGACCTCCGCCGGCGCCTTCTCGGCCTGCGCCTCCTCGACGAGGCGCGAGATCCTCTGCAGCGTCGAATGGGCGGCCTGCTTGGTCGCCCTGACCACCAGGCCGCCGGAGCCGTTTAGCGCGCCCGAGTACACCCCGGCGCCCGGCCCCTTCTCGACCGGCACGCCCTCGCCCGTGACCGGCGACTCGTCCATCGCGGACTCGCCCTCTACCACCACGCCGTCCACCGCGAGCCGCTCCCCGGGCCTCACGACCACCATCTCCCCGACGCCGACCTCGTCCGCGGGTACCACGACCTCGGAACCCCCCCGCCTGACGAGCACCTCGTTCGGGGCGAGGCGAACCAGCGCCCTCACGGCCCCGCGCGTCCTGTCTATGGCGTAGACCTGCAGGGCGTTGCCGGCGGCGAAGAGGACCACGACGGAGGCCGCCTCGGCCCACTCCCCGATCCCCACGGCGCCCACGGTGGCCGCGCTCATCAGGACGTTCATATCCAGGTGGCGCGCCCTGAGGCCAGCCACGGCTGCCCGGAAGATCGGCAGGCCGCCCACGACTATGGCCGAGAGATAGGCCGTCACCCGAGCCACTTCGGGTGCGCCGCCGAGGGAGAGCGCGAGGCCCGAGAGGAACAGCAGGGCCGAGGCGGCCGTCGAGAGTACCCTCGGGGTGCGCCAGAGAGGTGGCCTCTCGGCCTCCTCGGTCCTGGCCACCCCGTAGCCGGCGGCCCTGACGGCGCCCTCGAGATCCTCCGCCGAGACGCCGGGCCCATGCTCGGCGTCCAGGCGCCCGGCTGCGAAGTTCACGGTCGCCTTCGCCACGCCGGGCAGGGCCGAGACGCTTCGCTCGACGGTGGCCGCGCAACTCGCGCAGTCCATCCCCTCCACGCGCACCACGGTCCTCTCCCGGGCGGACAGGGGACCCTCCGGGTTCGCCTCCCGCGTCGTCGGGGTAGCGGAGACCGCCCCGGCCGTCGCGTCGCCCGAGCAGCAGGCGTCCGCGCAGCCGTCAGCCCCCCGGTGCGGCGCTTCCGCCTCCTCGTGCTTCGGCGGGGGAGTCTGGCCCAGGACGGGCAGCATCCTCCTCGGGCGGCTCACGCGCCGACGAGCCTCTCCGGCCACGCCCCGAGCACGGCGGCGAGCAGCGCGCGCCCCCCTTCCGTCAGCTCGTACAGGACAAGCTTGCCGTCCCGGCGGGAGCGGACGAGGTCCAGGGCGCGCAGCGTCCTGAGGTGGTGGGAGACGAGGCCCTGCGAGCGGCCCGAGATCCAGGCGAGATCGCAGACGCATAGCTCCCCGCCCTCCCCGAGCGCCGCCGCCAGCGTCAGCCTCGTCGGGTCGGAGAGCGCCCGCGCCCGCCCCGCCGCCCCGAAGGCCGCCTCCTCGTCCAGCAGCCTCGCCCGGATGGACTCGGCCCGCGGGGCGTCGAGACAGAGAAGGTCACAGCGGTCGTCACTCATATCAACATCCTAATGATCGTTTGTATGTTTTCGGAAGGATAGCAGAGACAGACGAGGAGGGTGGGAGGTGGGGGGCAGGGGTTGCGGCCCGTGACGACCTGTCTGGGTCGACGTGGGGCCCGCCCGGGTATAATGGACGCGTGGAGACGGCGTTGGCCATAGGGTTGGGTGTGGGGCTCGCTTCCGTGGCGGGGGTGAGGGCTTTTCCGCCGCTTGCGCTGTCCGCGCTGTTCGCTGCTCTAGGGGTGTTCGACTTGTCGGGGTTCAGCGTCGCGGTGAACGAGTGGGTTCTCTTCGGGGTCCTGGCGGGTCTATCTGTTCTCGAGATCGTGTTGGACAAGATCCGGGCGATAGAACGCGTCTTTAACTGGATCATGGTTCCTATCAGGGCCGCGTCGGGCGCGTTGCTGTTCGGGTTCGCTTCGGGCGCGGGTGTGGCCGCGGACGCCGCGCTGTGGCTCGTTGCGGGTGGCGTGGTGGCCGGTGCGGTGGCGGTGCTCAAAGCCCTGCTGAGGCCGCCGGGGACCGCGTCCTCCGGGGTATCGACTTCTTTTCTGAGCCTGATCGAGGACGCCGTTGGGCTGGTCGGTGGTGTGCTGGCAAGCTTCGTGCCCCTTCTGCCGGTGTTGGTAGTGGCGTTTCTGTTATTCTTCTACGCTCGCATCAGGAAGCGGCGGGGGAGGAAGTTCGGGGGCCTCCGCATCCTCGGCGACTAGGGTTCTTCGGCTCTCCCAGGAGGGTGCCATGGAGGAACGGGAGATCACCATCGTCAAGGGCGGGCGTCAGACCCCGTTCTCGCGCGGCATCCTGGCCCAGACGCTGGCCCAGGCGGGCGCGGGGCCCGAGATTGCCCACCAGATAGCGAGCGAGGTGAGGGCCGAGCTCGCTGCCGAGGAGCGCTTCACCGTCGAGGAGGAGGAGGTGCTGGCCCGCGTCCGGGAGAAGCTCGTCAAGAAGGACGCCATCGCGGTCGGGCGGCTGGACAAGTGGCGGATACTTCGCGAGTCGAGCGAGCCCGTGGTCGTCTTGATCGGGGGTGCGACGGGGGTGGGGACGAGCACGCTGGCGGCGGACGTGGCCAGGCGGCTGAACATCCAGAGCGTGGTCGGGACGGACTCCATCCGGGAGGTCCTGCGGCACGCCATAAGCCCGGACCTGTTGCCGATACTCCACAAGAGCTCGTACGAGATCAAACGCCAGGACGTGCGGGTGCCGGTCGAGGAGGAGGAGGCGGTCCTCTTCGGTTTCAGGGAGCAGGCGGCGAGGGTCTCCGTCGGGGTCGAGGCCATCGTCGAGCGGGGGCTCAAGGAGGGGACGAACCTGGTGGTCGAGGGGGTCCACCTGGTGCCCGAGATCATCCCCCAGCGCTTCCTGGAGCACCCGAACGTGTGCACGCTGGTGGTGCACCTCTCCGACGAGCACGTCCACCGCTCGCGGTTCTACATAAGGGCTTTGGGCACGGCGATGCGGCGGCCGGCCGAGGAGTACATAAGCTACTTCCAGCAGATACGCCAGATCCACGACTACATCTTCGAGAGCGCGGGCCGGGCCGGGGTAAACGCGGTCGAGAACCTCTCCATAGAGAACACCTCGGACGCGGTGGTCGAGATCGTGGCCAACCGCGTCTCCGGCATAGCCGAGAGGGCGGAGCGGCGGGGCTCGCCGCTCCTGATGGGCGTGGACACGCCGCGCCGCGGCGTCCCCCTCACCCGCACGAAAAGCGGTTAGAATGAGCGGAAGGTTGCCCGCGAGGGGTGCACAAGGAGGCAGAGCTGGTGGATAGAGCGCGGCTGAGGACGTTCCTGCTCGGCGGGGCCGCGGGCCTGCTCGCGGGCGTGCTCATCGCCCCCCGCAGCGGCCGCGAGCTCCGGGGCTCCCTCTCCGACCGGGCCGGCGAGGCCCGCGAGCGGGGACGGGAGTCGTTTTTCGAGACCAGGGAGGGGATGCGGGAGCGCAGGTCGGCCCTCCGCGAGCGGCGCGGACGCCCGGAGGGCCCGAGCCGCCAGGCCGGGCCCGAGGAGCCCACCGTCGCGGCCCCGCGGCTGCGGGACGTCTCGCATGACCCCGAGGCCACCGTCGAAGCGCCCGCCGAGGGGCACGCCGAAGGGCACGCCACGGGGGCGGAGCGGTCGGAGGAGCTGCGCAAGAAGGTGCGGGAGACGCGGGAGCGGCTGCGGGGCAAGCAGCAGGACCTGGGCCGGGGGCCCGAGGCATGAAAGCCGCCTCCTTCGTGCCCGTTGTCGAGGCGATCACGGCCGACGCCGTGGACGGGGTGCCCGGCCTGGCCGAGGCGGTCTCCTTCTGGACGCGGGGCCGGCCCGCCGGTGAGTGGTTCAGGGAGATGGAGGAGTGCTGGGGCACGGCCGGGTTCGTCGTGCGCCGGGGCGAGGAGGTCCAGGGCTTCGTAGTCTACGGGCCGCCCGAGCGGTTCCCGCGCGCCCGGAGCTACCCGGTGGGGCCGCTCGCCGACGACGCGGCGATGCTGGCCTGCGTCGCGGGCGACGCCAGGACGCGCCGGCGGTTGCTCATAAGGATGCTCAGGGAGCTCCGCCTCAGGGGCGTGGCCAAGGTCGAGGCCGTGGCGAGCGACCGGGAGAGGCCCCACCACGTCCCTACCCGGTTCATGGTTCAGAGCGGCTGGAGGCCCGTGCGCCGCGCGCCGCTCGGCGGCTACACCCTCGTTCGCACCGAGCTCGGTAGCGCCGTCGAGGTGGGGGAGCTTGCCCGGGCGCTCGTCGGCAAGGTAAGGCTGCCCAGCCTCAAGGGGAAGGTGCCGAGCCCCGGCATCCTCGCCCGCGCCGACGGCGAGCGCCCCGAGGGGTAGCACGCTCCGGCTTCGCCGGCTCGCCGCGTCCTTTGGGGTACCGCTCTCGGCACGCCTAGGATGACTAGTGGCGGCACCAGTCCTCGCATCCGTCTCCGGGTTCGCACGTGCGATGGCGGAAGAGCTTACCGTATCCGTCTGGATCGCGCCAGATGCATGAGCCGTGCGTGCCCGTGGTGTCGGCGATGCTGCAGGACCGGCCGATCGCGGTCTCGGCCTGCGCCGCCGCCTGCACACCGTCGGACTCCTGATCGCACGGCCCCAGGCGGTCTCTCCCGTTCGTGGGGAGCGAGTAATCGCATCGGGCCACGTCCAGGCGCCCGTGCGTAGCCGCCCGCGCGAACGCTGGCGGCCGGTGGGATTCAGAGCGGCAGGACCACCGTTCTGACCACCTGGGCGCCCTCCGGCGTCGTGGCCCTTATCTCCAGGATCCTGCGCGATGACTCGGAGACCGCCGCGGGCGGTTTTGCGGCCGTCGGCTCGGGGGCGGAGAGATCGAACTCGAAACGCACGTCGTTCGTCTCCCCGGCGGCCAGCTTCTCTACCTTGTGGCGGTAGTAGCGGTAGTCCGGGGAGGCGGTGTTCTCGGAGGAGACGCCGAGGGTCAGGTTAACGTTAGAGAAGTCCCTGCCGCCGGCGTTCTGCACGGTGAGGAGCAGCTCCTGGTCTGGCGCCGGCTGTAGGGAGGAGAGCCGGTCCCTGTTCAGGTCCAGGTCCAGGGCGGGGCCCGGCTCCCCGCGCGCGGGCGCGGCCGGCAGGTCCTCGGCCGGGGGGGCCGTCGCGAGGTTCGCCAGGAAGAGGAAGGCCCCGGCCGTCAGGAGGAAGGCCAGGGCGGCGCCAGCCGCCCAGAGCGCCGCGGACCTCATCGCTGGGCCTCCGGGGGCCCCGGCGTCGAGATCGGGATCTCGTAGAGGTTGTAGAAGGCGTCGAGGAGCTCGTCGGCGGGGGCCGCGCGCACCTCGGGCTCCCCCGAGGAGGCGCCCCTGGCGACGATGGCCACGCTCGTGCCCGCCGGGGACCAGGCCAGGTCGTCCGGCCCGGTCTTTATCTCCATGTCCTCGTTGGTGGTCACGGCGTCGAAGTTCCCCGTCCTCAGGTTCAGGACGTAGAGGTTGAGGGGGGAATTGGGGTTGAGGCGGCCGACCACGGCGAGCCGGTCGCCCCCGGGCGAGACGCGGGCGCCCCCGGCGGTAAAGTCCTCGCCCACCCCGGGGGCCGGCTCCGGCTCTCCGGACTCCGGCGACGTCCGGTACAGTTTGTAGAGGGGATCGCCGCCGTCCGACGAAGAGGACAGCTCGCCGGCGACGAAGTAGATGCCATGGTCCGTCCACTGGGGGGCGCCGTAGATGCTCCAGCCTTCTTCGAGCGTGGAGATCTTGCGCGACAGCCCGCTTCGGAGGTCGAAGAGGTGCAGCTCCGCCGGGCCGTCGTCCCCATCGGGGTTCCCGGGGGGGCGCACCGCGAGGACCACCCTGTCCCCGTCCGGCGAGGAGGAGGCGGCCGTCACCGTGCCCCGCACCCTTCCGGTGTAGAGGCGCTCGATCCTGCCCGCGTGCAACAACGCGACCGCGCTCTCCTCCGGCCCCGCCTCCAGGGCCAGGACCACGTCCTCGCGCTCCGGTCCCGGGGCCATGGCGAGGACTCCGGCCGCGATCTCTTCCACCCCCAGGGAGCCCTCCTGCTCCGGGTCCGTCCGGTAGACGGCCCCCGGCTCTCCCTCGAGCGCCCCCGCGCCGCCGAGCATGTTCAGGGCGCCGTCGTCGGTCCACTCCGCCTCCGCGGCGACAAAGTCCTTCGTGGTCCAGCGCGTGAGCCGCTCGCCGTCCACCGTCCTGTCCACCACGTAGCCGTCCACTATAAAGGCCACCCGGTCCCCGCCGGGGGACCAGCTCGGCGAGCCCTTGTACCCGGGACCCGAGCTTAAAGGCCTGGCCTCGGGCCCGAGGCCGGGGTTTATCCGCCCCTCCGTGGGCGGCAGGGGCTGGATGGGGCCCTCCTCCGCCGGACGCGCGCACCCGGCCAGCAGGATCATCAGGGCCGCGAGCAGGAGGCCGCGGGCGGGAGGGGGGCTACATCGCATAGGTCGAAGAGCGGGAGAGTGGCTCCGTCGGCAGGTGGACCAGGAAGGTGGAGCCCTGGCCGACCTCGCTCTCCACGGAGATGCCGCCGCCGTGCATCTCGATGATCTGCTTGCTGATGGCGAGCCCGAGACCGCTCCCCCCGGTGGCCCGCGAGCGATCCTTGTTCACCCGGTAGAAGCGCTCAAAGAGCTGCTCGATGTCCTCCGGCGGGATGCCGATGCCCGTGTCCTTTATGCGGACGGTCGTCCAGAAAGGGCCCTCATTCACGGTGACGTCCACCCGGTCGCCTGCGTCCGAGTACTTGATGGCGTTGTCCAGCAGGTTCAGGAAGACCTGGTAGAGCTTCTGGACGTCGCAGACGCAGCGGTGCTCGGCCCCGTCCTCGAAGTAGATCTCGATGCCGAAGCGCTGGGCCTTCGTCTCGACGCTCCTGATGGCGGTCCGGATCACCTCCCCCAGGTCCGCGGGGCCCACCTCGAGCTGGTACTGCCAGGAGTCCATCTGGGCGAGCGTCATCAGCTCGTCGACCATGCCCCGGATGCGCGCGAGCTCCCCCTCGGCGAGCTCTAAGGCCCTGCGCTCCAGCGGGTCGAGCCTCTCCCGCGCCCGCTCCAGCAGGCCGACCGCGCTCTGGATGGTCGTGAGCGGCGTCCTTAGTTCGTGGGAGAAGTCCGAGACGAAGGCCGTTTTCGCCTTCTCCAGGGAGCGGTGCTCGGTTATGTCCCTGACGGCGAGGATGATGCCGGCGTCGTTGCCCGACCCGCCCGTCTCCCGCCGGTCCATCCTGGCGGCGTAGGCCCAGAAGGTCTTCTCCCCGAACTCGACCTCCCTGACGGCGACCCCGTTGGCCGCGGCCTCCCTGACGCACCGGACGATGCCATCCGGCGTCCCGAGCTCGTCGAGGGGGCGGCCCTGGTCGGAGCGTCGGACGCCGAGCATCCTGGCCGCCGCGGGGTTCACCATCGTCACCCGCTCGGCCGGGTCCGTGGCGATGACCGCCTCGGGTGAGGCCTCGAGCACCGCCTCCAGGCGGCTCTTCTGCTCCTGGATCTCCCCGACGTAGTGCTCTATCTCCT
>JAUJMB010000157.1 GCA_030447045.1 Rubrobacteraceae bacterium
CAGCCTCCCCATAAGGGGGAAGAAGCGCGTCCACATGCCCTCCATCAGGAACAGGCCCCTCTCCCTGGCGAGCGCGACGAGCCGGCGGGCCTCCGCGGCGTTGACGGTGAAGGGCTTCTCGCAGACCACGGCCTTGCCGGCCCGCAGGCAGAGCTCCGCGTTCTCGGCGTGGAAGGGGTGGGGCGTCGCGACGTAGACGACGTCCACGTCGGGGTCGGCGGCGAGTTCCTCGTAGCTGGGGTAGGCGCGGGAGAAGCCGTGGGCCCCGGCGAAGCGGTCGGCGGAGTCCTGGGAGCGGGAGCCAACGGCCAGCGTCTCGGCCCCGGGCAGGGCGGCGAGGGCCTCCGAGAACCGGCCGGCGATGCTCCCGGCGCCGAGTACCCCCCAGCGTACCCTGCTCACGAACGGCTCATCGAGGGGTGCGCGTCTGCGGTACGGGGCCGTCTCACGGACCCCATCATAGTCCCCGCGAGACAGAGCGGCCAGGGCGCAACCAGACGACGCCGGAGGTCGTACCCTGCGGTGGCGGTCACGGACGCCTCGACGCCGCAGCCAGCTGCGGCGTCCTGTGGCACGAAGTCGCCCCCTGGTAGTCCGTCTACCAGGGGGCGGAGGCAGCTGCCCAAGGACTGAGGGCTACTTGATCTTGCCGAAGATAAGGACGCCCTTCTCCGTGTCGTAGTAGAGGGTATCCGCGTCGTGGATAAGGTCCCTCAGCAGCTTGCCGTCCTCCGCGGTCGGCATGATGAGCGCCTCTTCCGCGCCGTTGTCCAGGATAAACTGGTAGGAGAACTTGCCCTGCTGAAGGTCCCCCTGGTTGCTCCAGTTGGAGTGTACGTCGGTTACCTGCCGGACCTTGATGGTCGCTTCGGTGTTCTGCTCAGACAAAACGAACTCCTTCCCCTCGGTTGCTCGAACATCACGCTCTTACCCCACCGCCCGCCAGGCAAACCCCTCAGGCGCCGCGGCGTTCGGGACCGGAACCCGGGCCCCACCGGCCTTCGCCGACGCGCGGTACGCGTTAGCCTTCTCCGCACGGCGACGGAGAAGGCCGCGGAAGTGTCAACGGTGAAGATGTTCATGGGCCCATGCTGCTGGGGTTGGTCGTGGCCGCCGCGATCTTTTCCCGACGCCTAGAACGGCATCGAGATAAACGGGGAGGAGTGATCCGGGGCGGCCGCGAGGACCCCCTCGGCCTCTTCGCGGGGCATCCGGCGGCCCTCCGCTTCGAGCATCATCGGCACCAGGGTCACGTCGCCGACCATGGCTATGCCGGTTATCTCCGGGTAGGAGAGGACGAAGGAGACGGCGGCGTCCACGTACTCTCTCTGGTCGAAGGGCTCGTACCAGGTGGTGTACCGCTGGTCGCGCTGCGGGTCGCCCTCGGGCCAGTTGCGGCGGGAGACCGCCTTTATGATCATAAGGCCGACGTCCTGGCGTTCTATCTCCTGCACGAGGGCCTCGTAGTCCCGCCGGTAGTCCTCGTCGGTGGAGAGGATGTAATTCCAGGGGGTGAGGACGGTGTCGAACGGGTAGCGGGAGAGGGCTTCTAGGTGGGTGGCGGGGGCCTCGTGTCCGTGGCCGGTGATGCCGATGGCGCCGACCAGGCCCTCCTCTTTGGCCTGTATGGCGGCCTCCAGGGCGCCGCCCGGGCCTGTGGCGCGGTCGAGGTCTGCGAGGTCGCCCACGGCGTGGAGCTGGATCAGGTCCACGTAATCTACCCGCAGGCGCTCGAGGGAGCGCTCTATGGACCGACGCGCGGCGTCCCCCTCGCGGTCGCCGGTCTTTGTCGAGAGAAAGATCCGGTCCCTGATCTCCGGCATCCAGCGCCCGTAGTGGACCTCCGACTCGCCGTAGTCGGCGGCGGTGTCGAAGTGGTCGACCCCGGCGTCGAGCGCCTGCCCTATGGCGGTGTCGGCCGCCTCCTCGGTGACCTCACTGAGGGCCGCGCCCCCGAAGATGAGCACCGAGTTCTCCCGCCCCAACCGGCCCAAACGCCTGCGTTCCATCCCAGCCCCTTCCCTCGCCTCCAAAAACCTATCCTAACCCGTCCCCCACCTCCAGGCGCAGCGTCACCACCTCGAAGGGCCGGACTTCGATCTCGACGCAGCCTTCTCTTACCTCGACCGGCTCCCCGCCACGGTCCTCCAGAAGGTTTGTCTTCTCGGCACCTTTCAGGCCGCCGGGGAAGCGCAGCCGCGCCCGGCCGCGGGCGCCGTGGGGCTCGTAGAGGCGCAGGATCACGGCCTCCCCGTCCTCGGAGCTCTTGAGCCCCGCGAGCGCGAGCTCGAGGCCCTCCGCCTCCACGAGCGACGATTCCTCCGGCGTCTCCCCGCCGCGGACCGGCACGAGGGGGCTGTTGAGCGCGAACGCCTCGCGGGCGACGCCCGCCGCCGTCCAGTCGCCCGGGTGCGGGTAGAGCGAGTAGGTGAAGCGGTGCTCCCCCTCGTCCGCCAGGGGGTCGGGGTAGAGAGGGCTCCTGAGCAGGCTGATGCCGAGGACGTTCCCCCTCGCGCTGTGTCCGTATTTGCCGTCGTTCATGAGCGCCACGCCGTAGCCGGGCTCCGAGAGGTCGCAGAAGCGGTGGGCCGAGACCTCGAAGCGGGCGGCGTCCCACCCCGTGTTCCCGTGCGTCGGGCGGCGCTGGGCGCCGAACATGGTCTCGGAGGTCGCCTCGTGCGAGCGGACGTTCAGGGGGAAGAGCGCCCGGAGCAGGACCCGCCGCTCGTGCCAGTCGACCCACGTCTCGACGTCCAGCCGCCGCGAGCCCGAGAGGAGCCGGTACGTCTGGGAGATGCTCGAATCCCGCCACCGGCGGGTGACGCGCACCGACGCGCGCAAGGGTCCCTCCTCGACCACCTCGACGCCGCCGGCCGGGATCTCCTCGCCCTCCCCCTCGTACCCCTCCTCCACGTCCCAGGCCTCCCAGTTGCGCGGCTTGTCCGTGTAGGCCCAGAGCGCGTTGGCCCTTCCGGCGAGGACCTCCCTGCCGGCCTCCAGATCAGAGACGCGGTGGAGCGTGCCGTCCGCCCCGACCTCCACGCGCAGCAGGCCGTTCTCGATCACGACCCCTCCCCCAACCTCCTCCGCCCAAACGCCCGGCGTGGGCGCGGGCGAAGCCGGGCCCTCCTCGGTCCCCCGTAGCACCGTCCAGCCGAGGCCCGGCACCCTGCGTTCCGGGTCGTGGACGAGCAGGCCCCCGCCCTCGGTCTCCTGCACCGGAAGGGCCCCGCCCGCGGTGCCCGTGACGCCCCGCGAGTCCTCTGCGTCCAGCAGGACCGTTAACGGTCGCGGGTGCAGGGAGGCGTTGGCGGCGAGCAGAACCGGTGCCCCGCCCCCGTCTGCTCCTGCCGTGAGCGCGCCGTCCCGCAGCCTCTCGGCGGTCCGGACCACGCCCTCGAGCTCCCCGTGGGTCACCTCGTAGACCTCGCGGATGGAGGTCCCCGGGAGGATGTCGTGGAACTGGTTGAGGAGGAGCGCCTTCCAGGCACCCTCCAGCTCTCTGGCGGGGTACGCGGCGCCGCGGAGGGAGGCCAGGGTGAGGAGGGCCTCGGCCTCCAGCAGGCGGTGCTCGGCCTCGCGGTTGAGCTTCTTGACCTTCGCCTGGGTGGTAAGGGTGCCGCGGTGGAGCTCGAGGTAGAGCTCGCCCGTCCACCTCGGGAGGCCCGTCTTCGGGAGCCCCTCGAAGAAGCCCTCGACCATCGCCATGCGCAGGCGGGGCATGGCGGGGAAGCTCTTGAGGCGGGCGTAGTTCTCGAGCATCTCTTCGGTCGGGCCGCCGCCGCCGTCGCCCCAGCCGAAGGAGAACATGGTCTCGGGGTGGCGCCGCTTGCCCTCGAAGTTCTTCCAGGTGCCGAGGAGGTCGAGCGGCCTGACGTTGCCGTTGTAGTCCTGACCGGGGTTGTCGAATGAGTGGGCCAGCACGGTGCTGCCGTCGAGGCCCTCCCACTCGTAGAGGTCGTGCGGGAAGCTGTTGGCCTCGCTCCAGTTGAGCTTGTAGGTAAAGAACCCCTCGATGCCGGCGCCCCGTAGGAGCTGCGGCACGGCGGGCGAGAAGCCGAAGGTGTCGGGCAGCCACGCGACCT
>JAUJMB010000158.1:0-1379 GCA_030447045.1 Rubrobacteraceae bacterium
GCGGAATGGTCTGGAGGAGGACCACGGTGGGAAGGTGGATCGATTGGACGCTTGGGTTTGGGTGCTGTTGGTGGTTGGGGCCTTGTGGGCGTTGCAGATAGCCGGCACGCACGTGCAGATGTCGCACTACCGGGGCGTGCTCGGTGGGATCACGCGTGAGGGAGGAAAGGGTTGGGTCGGGGCGGGGAACGCCAAGGCCCGGCTGGGGAAGGGCGTCATCCTGATCATGGTCACCGACGAGGACGGCGTGGTGAAGAGGGCCTTGAGGATGCGCGGCATGACCGTGTTCGCCAGGTTCGAGGAGGCCCCTGACCTCGTGGGGATGACGCTGGACGAGCTGCGGGAAGAGGGGCGCGAGGGGCCGTACGAAAAGGAGACCATGCTCGCGGCGCGGAGGGCCGTGGAGCAGATAGACCGCATCCGGTCGGAGAGGGCCGGGGTCGCCGCCGTGGGTTAGCCGGGGGCATCGGGGTTTAGGGAGAGGGTAGATGAAGGCGGGAGGAGGATCTATGCAGAACACGTTCATCGCGCTGCTCCAGGAGGGGCAGACGGCCGAGGCCGGCGGGGTCTTCGGGGCGTTGGGCAGGGCGGCGGAGTGGTTTATCGGGCTGTTCCAGGAGGGGGCGGACACGTTCGTCGGGTTCGTCACGGGGATCATCCCGCTCCTGATCATCCTGCTGACGGCGTTCTACACGCTGACCAACCTGATCGGGCAGGACCGGGTGCAGCGGGCTGCGCGGTTCGCCGCGGGCAACATCTTTACGCGGTACACGCTGCTGCCGCTCATGGCGGTGTTCTTCCTGACCAACCCGATGGCCTACACCTTCGGGACGTTCCTGGAGGAGAAGTACAAGCCGGCGTTCTACGACTCGGCGGTCTCGTACGTGCACCCGCCGCTCGGGCTCTTCCCGCACGTCAACCCGGGCGAGCTGTTCGTGTGGCTCGGCGTGGCCGAGGGGATACGGCGGTTGGGCTTGCCGCTGGGAGACCTGGCGGTCAGGTACCTGCTCGCGGGGCTGGTCGTGATCTTTATCCGCGGGCTCCTCACGCAGTACATAACCCAGTTCCTGGCCAGGCGCCAGGGCGTCGAGCTGTAGGGGGGCGGTCATGCAGAGCAGGGAGTTCAGGGCCGTCAGGATAGAGCGCGGTCCTCAAGGTTGGGGCGGGCCGCTCGTCATCGAGCCTACGGCGGAGAAGAACAAGATCATGGCGGTCACCGGGGGAGGTATCCCCGAGCTGGCCCACAAGCTTGCGGAGATGACGGGCGCCGAGGCCGTGGACGGGTTCCGCGCGCCGCCGCCCGAGAGCGAGGTCGCCGCGGTGGTCATAGACTGCGGCGGGACGGCCCGCTGCGGCGTCTACCCGCGCAAGCGGGTACC
>JAUJMB010000158.1:1479-4073 GCA_030447045.1 Rubrobacteraceae bacterium
TTCAGCCGGCAGATCACCGGCCCGCTCGCCGTGATCATCGGCTTCTTGTTCAGCATCGGGCTCTACTAGGAGGGGAGTGGACTTGGAACCCATATACGTGACGGAGGTGCGGGAGATTGGCCCCGAGGTGGCCGATTTCCTGAAGGAGGGGTACCTGATCCTGTTCCAGACGGGCTCCCCGGCGGAGCTCGCGGAGATGGCCGTGCTGCACGAGGTGGGCCACATGCGCCCGGAACCGCCCGAGCCCGGGGACGTGCTCTCCATCGGCGAGAGCCGGTTCCGCATAACGGCCGTCGGCACCAAGGCCTGGCAGAACGTCAGGGAGATCGGCCACGCGGTCTTCGTGTTCAACGGCGCCCAGGAGCCCGAGATGCCGGGCCAGATCTGCCTGGAAGAGGGCGGTACGGAACACCTCGCCGCAGCACTTCAACCCGGCGTCCGGCTGGAGATAAAGGCCGGCGTCGAGGCGCCGGTCGGATGAGGCCTAGAAAGGAAACCGCGTGAGTCTCAGGAGCAAGCTGGAGGACCTGGAGCGGGCGGGCACGCCCATCCGGATCGGGCTCGTGGGCGCCGGGCAGATGGGCCGGGGCTTTATAGCCCAGGTCGCCGGCATCCCCGGCATGGAGACGGTGGCCGTGGCCGACGTCGACCCCGAACGGGGCCTCGAGGCGTTCCGCGAGGCCGGCCTCGACCCCGTGGAGGGCCTGAACGGCAGGGGCGGCCGTCCGGCCGTAACGGACGACGCCGGGGAGCTCGCCCGCTCGGGGGCCGTCGACGTGGTCGTGGAAGCGACCGGCGTCACGGAGGTCGGGGCGAGGGTTGCCTACGAGGCCATCCAGGAGGGCAAGCACGTCGTCATGCTCAACGCCGAGACCGACGCCACGGTCGGGGCGTTGCTCGCCCGGATGGCGAAGAGCGCCGGGGTGGTCTACACGGGCTCGGCCGGAGACGAG
Organism: Rubrobacteraceae bacterium; assembly: GCA_030447045.1. Next base: position 2,433 of record JAUJMB010000158.1, read on the forward strand.
CCCGCCGCGATCATGGAGCTCTACGACTTCGCCCGCTCGATGGGCTTCGAGGTCGTGGCCGTCGGGAAGGGCAAGAACAACCCCCTCGACCCGACCGCCACCCCCGAGTCGGTCGCCGAAGAGGCCGCCCGCAAGCACATGAACCCGAAGATGCTCGCCGCCTTCGTGGACGGCACCAAGACGATGGTCGAGATGGCGACGGTGGCCAACGCCATAGGCTTCGTCCCCGACGTCCCGGGCATGCACGGCCCCGCCGAGACGGACCCGAGAAGGCTTGGCCAGGTGTTCAGTCTGGAAGAGGAGGGCGGCATCCTCTCCAAGTACTCGACCGTGGACTACGTGCGCGGCGTCGCGCCCGGCGTCTTCGTCGTGGTGCGCTCCGAGGGCGGGCCGGTGCGCGAGACCCTGGAGTACCTGGGGATGGGAGCCGGCCCGAACCACGTCTTCTACCGGCCCTACCACCTCACCAGCCTGGAGACCCCGCTCTCCGTGGCGCGGGCCGCCATCTACGGCGAACCCGGCATCGTCTCCCGTACCCAACCTATGGCCGAGGTGGTGGCCGTCGCCAAGCGGGATCTCGACGCCGGCGAGAAGCTCGGCGGCATCGGCGGCACCGACTACTACGGGACCGTCTACCCCGTCTCGGAGGCGGGGGAGATGCTCCCCCTCGGGCTCGCGGCCGGGGCCAGGACGACGCGGCCCGTGGCCCGGGGCGACGTGGTAACGCGGGCCGGGGTCGAGCTGGCGGAGGGCTCGTTCGTGGCCAACCTGCGGCGGCTCCAGGACGCGGCCCTGGTGGGGTGAACCGGGCCATCGTGCTGACCCGCTACCCCGTAGACCACCGCACCCTCTCCGACGAGGATCACCTCATCATGAAGGTCGTCCGGCTCTACTACGAGCACGACCTCACCCAGGCCCAGGTGGCCAAACGGATGGGCTTCTCCCGGCCGAAGGTCTCCAGGCTCATCGCCGAGGGCAAGACCAGGGGGCTCGTGAAGGTCGAGATCGCGGAGCCCACGGGGGACTTCGTGCCGCTGGAGATCTCCCTGGAGGACCGCTACGGGCTCGCCGAGGCGCTCGTGGTCGACTCGGCCGAGGACCGCAGGACCACGGACCTCGCCGCCGGGATGGCCGGCGTGGCCCTCCTCGCCCGAATCTGCACCGGCGCTACGATGCTCGGGGTCGCCTGGGGGCGGTCCATGCGGGCGCTCGCCGACACGATGCCCCAGCGGGCCTTCGCGTGCAAAAAGATAGTGCCGCTCCTGGGCGGCATGGGTCGGGTGAAGGGATCGTTGCACTCCAACCAGATCGGCACGACCCTCGCGGAGAAGCTCCACGTGGAGTGCCCGCACCTGGCGGCCCCGGCCATCGCCCGCTCCCCGCAGAGCCGGGCCGAGCTGATGGAGATGCCGGGCATCAAGGAGGTCCTCGCCGAGGGGGCCGCCTGCGACGTCGCCGTCGTCGGCGCCGGGGGGCTGCTCCCCGCCTCGACCATCGTCGAGGCCGGTTACTTCGGGCTCGAGGAGTTTCTGGCGCTCGAGGGGCGGGGGGTGGTGGGCGAGATCTGCTGCCACTTCCTGGACGCGACGGGAGCGCCCTGCCTCCCCGAGTTCTCCGAGCGGATCGTGGGCCTCACCCTCG
>JAUJMB010000030.1:0-12542 GCA_030447045.1 Rubrobacteraceae bacterium
AGGGTCCTGCCGGGCGCCGTCCGCTACCCCACCGACTACGGCTTCGTGCCCTCCACCCTGACCGACCGCGGCGACGCCCTGGACATAGTGGTGGCCGCCTACGATCCCGCCTTCCCCGGCTGCGTGGTGCGGGCCCGCCCGATCGGGGCGCTGCACATATCCGACTCCAAGGGCGAGGAGCACAACGTACTCGCGGTCCCTGACGACGACCCGCGCTTCGCGGACATAGGCGCCCTGGGGGACCTGCCCGACGAGAACCTGCGCGAGATCGAGCAGTTCTTCGAGGTCTACAAGCGGTTGGAGGGCGACGAGGAAGTAGAGATCCTTGGCTGGGTGGACTTGGATGAGACGCACGAGCTGATACGCGGATGCGCCCAAGCCTACGCTCGGGCATAAGTTCTAACCGCCCTTCTTCTTGAACCTATTCGCCGCAGTACGTGGAAGGGTTGTTCGGCGAACTTCGGGCGTAGGGGGGTCTCGGAAGCTCGCCGAAAGGTTTCGAAAATATTGGCCACCTGACCGATAGTCAGCCCGTTCGCTGGCCTCGATACTGAAGGATACTGAAGAAGAGCACGCGGGGGGGATAGACGCCTTTGTGTCTCCGCCTCGCATAAGAGGAGGGTGTACGCACATGAGAAGGAACGTTCTGCTGTTGGCTTCGACGGCCTTGGCCGTGCTGCTCGCCAGCGGGCTCGCCTTCCTTACCGCGCTCGCATTGGCGCCGGCCGCGTCCGCCGCGTCCCGCGACCACGGCGCCAGCTTCGCCGTCACGTGCGACTTCAGCCACCGCGCTCACGACGACCCGATCGTCCACTTCGGCCACCAAGGCGGCGCCCACGGCCACGACTTCTTCGGCAACACCTCCACCGGGTTCGACTCCACCTACCAGGGCATGGTCGCATCAACCACCACGTGCTCGCGCCCGGAGGACACGGCCGGCTACTGGATACCGACGGTGCGGTGGAGCGGCGATGACCTCACGGCCGACCGCGCCGTCTTCTACTACCGGGCGGGCGGCAAGGACCACACGCGGGTCCGGCCCTTCCAGGCCGACCTGAGGGTCATCAACGACTCCCGCATCAGCTGGTACTGCGGAAGCAACGACGGGAAAGCGGGGGCCGCCACCCCGCCCACGCAGTGCGGTAGCGGCGTGCTCGGCTTGCGCATCGTCTTCCCGGACTGCGTGGCCAGAAACCGCGCTACGGGCGGCCAGCAGCTAGACAGCGCCGACCACAAGTCCCACATGGCCCGCAGCGTGCGCCAAAGCGACGGCACCAAGCGGTGCCCCTCGACCCACCCCATCCCTGTCCCTACGCTCACCATGAACGCCAACTTCCCCATCCCCACCACCCCGGGAGAGGTGACGCTATCCTCCGGCGCCGCTTCGACCATGCACGCGGACTTCTGGAACACCTGGGGCCAGGACGCGCCGTTGAACCTCACCCCCCCCGACGGGCGCAGCTTCGGGGGGCTCAAGGCCTTGGTGAAGCACTGCATAAACGGGGTGCCTCCCACGTCCCCGCGACCGACGGAGTGCCGAGCCCCGACCGCGACGGCCTAGGCCAAGGTAGGCGTTGGTATCGCTAGGAGGGAGAACTCGCCCCCAGTTTTTATTCACCGGGTTGCGTGGAAGGATGATTCTCCGAAATCCGAATCCGGGATCCTGGATGAGATTGCCTCCCGCGCCCGACGGCGACGTCGTCGCAACGCTCAACGGCGCCGGGGTAACCACAAGATGTCGTGGTGCCGGATAGAGATGCAATTCCCTGCATAGCGCCCGCGGCACAGGTGGCAGGCCGTCGGACTTTGCGAAGGGCGCGTTCGTACCGACGGATTTGGTCGGTCTGTGCTCCCCGACATTCCTGATGGGTTTTCGTCTGCCCGTGTGAGGCCGCTGAGCGCGGGCGGCGAAGGGAGGGTTGGAAATGATATCCGCGCGAAGGGCTATCGTCGGGTTCGACCTCAGCCGGTAACTTCCGTGGGCTGGGCGGAGAGCTCGTTGTAGTGCTGGTAGCGCTCGGGGTGGAAAAACGCCTCGACGACCTCGGCCGGCTCCTCGCCGGTGACGCAGGTGACGCGACGGATCTTGAGTACCGGCACGCCGGCCTGTATCTCCAGCAACTCCGCCACGTCCTCCGCGGCGGTCGCCGCCCCGATCCACTGCCGCGCGTGCTCCACCTTGCGGCCGGTCCTCTCCTCCAAAAGCCGGGTCAGGGAGACGGTCCCGTAATCGGCGTCCTTCAAGGCCGGGAAGCGCTCTATCGGCAGGTACGAGTCGCACACGAAGATCGGGCGCTCGTCCGCCAGCCTGAGCCGCCGCACGAACAACACCTTCTCCCCCACCTCCACCCCCAGCCGCGCCGCCACCTCCTCGTCGGCGGCCCGCTCCTCCTGCGAGATGAGCCTGGCCCCCGGCGTGTAGCCCCAGCGCTCGATCTCCTCCGAAAAACTGTGCAGGTAGGCCAGGTTCGACCGCAGCCGCGGGCTCGCGAGAAACGTCCCCCGCCCCGGCTCCCGCCGCACGAGCCCCTGCCGCCTGAGCTCGTCCAGAGCCCGCCGCGCCGTCGTCCGGCTCACCCCGAACTCCGCCACCAGGTCGGCCTCGCTCGGCAACCGGTCCCCCACCCCGACCTCGCCCGACTCGATCCGCTCGGTCAAGCCCCGCAGGATCTGGTGGTACAACGTCCCGGCACTCGTTCGTGACAACGGCCTCATATAACCATCTGTAGCATCAAAGTATTGATGTGTCAATCTTCCGGATCGCGCGCTTGGGCGGTGGCGCGGCGTCGTGCCCGATGCTATAAAGCACGCCCCGGGCCGGTCGCTCGCTAGACCTGTCACAACAAGGCTGTTATATTGTAGTAACAGCTTCCGGCAAGCCTGGGGGTGCCCAGCGTGGGCGGAGATGCGGCCTCAGGGAAAGGGCCGCGAAGGGGGTGAGAAGCTCAAAGAGTGTCTAGGGGGGCGCCTTATGGCGTCGCGTGCATCTTGCAGGGGTAAGGGGAAAGGAGCGAACAGGCTTTATGGATCTTTCGAGGGTTCTCGAGTTCCCGGTAAAGGAGTTCTTCAAGCAGCCCAGGTCGCTGCTCGGGGCTGGGGCCTACGAGAATGCCGGACCCGAGGCGGCGGCGATGGGGCTCAAGCACGTGTTGTTCGTGACGACGGGCCTGAGGGGCACCGGGATCATCGACGAGTGCAGGACCAACTTCGAGAACGCCGGGGTCTCGGTCTCCGTCTACGACAAGGTCGAGACCAACCCGAAGGACTACAACGTCATGGACGCCTACAAGGCGTTCAGCGAGGCGGAGTGCGACGGGTTCGTCTCCATCGGCGGTGGCAGCCCGCACGACACCACCAAGGGTGCCAGGGTGGTCGCGGCCCACGACGGCAGGAACATCAACGAGTTCCAGGGCGTCAACGCCTCTGAGAAGCTCGAGAACCCGCCGCACATCGCCATAAACACCACCGTTGGCACGGGCTCCGAGACGACGCCGGTCGCCGTGATCACGGACCTCTCATCGGAGAACGCGCCGCACAAGTGGGTGGCCTTCGATCGGGCGATGACGACGACGCTCGCCATAAACGATCCCGTCCTCTGCATGACCATGCCGCCCGAGTACGTGGCCTACACGGGCTTCGACACGATAGCCCACGGCTCCGAGGCGTACGTAAGCCGGGTGGATCACCTCTCGTGCACGCCGATAGCGCTCAAGGCCGTCACGCTGGTCGCGGAGAACCTGCGCGAGGCGACCTACAACCCGAAGAACTTCAAGGCGATGGAGGGGATGGTCTGGGCGCAGTACATCGCGGCGCAGGCGTTCAGCTCGGCGCTTCTCGGCATCCTGCACTCGCTCTCGCACGCGATGTGCGCCTACTACGACATCCACCACGGCCTCAACAACGGCGTCGGCATAGCCAGGGTGTGGACCTTCAACCAGCCGGCCGCGGTAGAGCAGTACGCGGACATCGCCACGGCGATGGGCGAGGACACGAGCGGGATGAACCCCGTGCAGGCCGCCGACCAGGCCATAGACGCCGTGATAAGGCTCGCCAAGGACTGCGGAATACCCGAGAACTTCTCGAGCGTGAACGCCAACTACGCGAAGTCCAAGATGGGCAAGGGACCGTTCTACGAGGACCGGCCGACCAAGATCGAGAGCGACGACGACGAGCTGCAGGCGATGGCCGAGCACATGATGGCCGACGTCTGCACGCCGGGCAACCCGCGCGACCTGACCGTCGAGGCGGCCAAGGAGATCCTGCGCGACTGCGTCTACGACCCGATGATCCGCAAGACCAGCGACGGCTACCGCCAGAACGTCTGGGGCGTGGCCCCGGAGATAGGCCGGAGTGCCGCGGGAGGCTAACATGGTCGCGTGCTCGCCAACGAACACGCCATAGTGGGCTAGACCGTTCGGGACGGCGAACGGGGCGGGAGCGGGCTCTTTGGGTCCGCTCCCGCCCTCTCCGAAGGGAACGATGTTTTAGAGGGAGATTCCTTGTTTCAGAGCATAGAAGACGTCAGGGAGCGGCTGGCGGAGCAGAGCTACGTCTCCGACCGCAGGCTCGCCACGGTCGTGTTCCTGGCGACGCGCCTGGGCAAGCCGATCCTCGTGGAAGGCCCGGCCGGCGTCGGCAAGACGGAGCTCGCCAAGTCGCTCGCGGGGGCCGCGGGGCGGGATCTCGACCGGCTCCAATGCTACGAGGGGCTCGACGAGGCGAAGGCGCTCTACGAGTGGGAGTACAGCAAGCAGCTCCTGTACACGCAGGTCCTCAGGGAGAAGATCGGGGAGACCCTCGCGCCGACCCAGAGCCTGCGCGAGGCGGCCGAGGTCCTGCGCGGGCAGGAGGACATCTTCTTCTCCGAGAACTTCCTCGTGGAGCGGCCGATCCTCAAGGCCGTGCAATCCAATGAGACGGCCGTCCTCCTCATAGACGAGATAGACCGGGCCGACGAGGAGTTCGAGGCGTTTCTGCTGGAGTTCCTCTCCGACTACCAGGTCTCCATACCGGAGATCGGGACCATCAAGGCGGAGCACCCGCCGGTCGTGATCCTGACCTCCAACCGCACCCGCGAGCTCTCCGAGGCGCTCAAGCGCCGCTGCCTGCACCTCCAGCTCGACTACCCGAACGGCGAGGTGGAGCTCGAGATCGTGCGCATGAAAGCCCCCGAGGTCGGCGACGAGCTGGCCCAAGAGTTGGTCAAGACGATCCAAGACCTCCGCACGCTCGACCTGCGCAAGGCACCCAGCATCGGGGAGACGCTCGACTGGGCGCAGAGCCTGGTCATCCTGAACGCCCCGTACCTCAGCAAGGACCTTATCGAGAACACCATCAGCGTGATCGCCAAGTACGACCGCGACGCGAAAAAGATGCTAGACCACCTCGGCGTCAACGCCAGGGAGCGCAAGGACCTGGGCCAGAAGGAGCCGACGGGCGAGAACCCCTCGGAGGGCATGTACGAGATGCACCGCTCCGTCCACAAGCACGCCCACTGAGGCCCGCCGATGGTAACTTTACCGGGTGCTGACCCTGGCAAAACCCGCCAACCTCACCGTACGCTTCCTGCTGGAGTTGTGCGCCCTCGGGGCTCTGGGCTACTGGGGGTTCGCGGTCGGGGGGAACCCGGTCGCGAAGCTCGCCCTGGGGCTCGGCGGCCCCCTCCTCGCGGCGACGGTGTGGGGCACGTTCGTGGCGCCGAAGGCGGCGGTCTCGCTGGACATGCCGCTACGGCTGGTCCCGGAGGCGCTCGTCTTCGGGTCGGCCGTCGCAGCACTCTTCGCCACGGGGCATCCCCTGCTGGCGGTGTGCCTCGCGGTGCTCGCGGCGGTCAACCGGGCCCTGGTGCTGGCCTGGGAGTAGGGGTCTAGCGTGGACACCGTAATAAACGACTTCGTGCAGGTCTTGAGGCGTCACCAGCTCAGGGTCTCCCCCGCCGAGAGCATCGACGCGCTGCACGCGCTCGGGCAGGTAGGGCTTAAGGAGAGGGAGGTCGTGCGCGACACGCTGCGGGCGACGCTGGTCAAGAACGGGGAGGACGCCGGCACCTTCGACCGGCTCTTCGACCTGTTCTTCGACATGCGCCCCACCGCGGAGAAGCCCAAGGCGAAGGTCAAGGTTCCCGGGCACGACCACGATCACGGCCCGCCGCCCGCGAGGCTGGAGCTGGGCGAGGAGGCGGGGGGCGAGGAGCCGGGGGAAGAAGGCCACAGCCACGACACGGACGAGTCCACGGAGATGCGCAGGTTCTTCGAAGAGGACCGGATGCGCCCCTCAAACGACATCCACGGCGACGCGGAGAGGATGAGGCTCTCGATGTTCTCCCAGGAGTTGATCCTGAACCGCAAGCCGGGTGCTATGGAGAGCGCGCTGCAGCGCCTGACCTACCACATGCGCGTGAGGAGGTCTCGCAACATGTTCAGCCCGGGCGGCCTCGTTCCCGGTTTGGGCGGAGAGGAGATACCGCTCGACGTCTCCGCGGTGGACCTGGAGGACCTCGTCGGGCACCTGCACGAGCTGGAGGTGGACGAGGCGCTAATCGCCGAGCTCGAAGCCCAGGCCGAGAACATCCTCAAAGGCTTGCCCGACCTGATAAAGCAGATGCAGGAGCGCGAGAAGCTCCTCAAAAAAGACGCGAAGGACGACTCGGAGATCCGGCGCCGGGCGCTGCGCAAGATGCTCGACTTCTCCGCCTCCGAGCAGCGCGAGATGGAGGCGGCGATACGGCGCGTGGCGCGCAAGATCCAGGGCGCCAAGACCCGCCGCCTGAAGGAGGACCGCATCGGGCGCATAAGCGTCCCCCACACCCTCCGCCACAACGTGCGCTACGACGGCGTACCCTTCGACCCCGTGCTGCGCCGGCGCCGCGAAGGCAAGCCGCGTGTCGCATTGTTATGCGACGTTAGTCTAAGCACGCGGAACCTGAGCCGGTTCTGGCTGCACATGATCTACCAGATGCAGAGCCTGTTCTCGAAGGTGAGGACGTTCGTGTTCGTGGCGGACGCGGTGGAGGTGACGCAGGTCTTCGAAGAGCGCGACATGAACCGGGCTGTGGACGAGATCTTCTCCGGCCGCATCATCGACGCCGACGTCAACAGCGATTTCGGGAAGGCCGCGGAGCAGTTCAAGGACCGCTACCTGCCGACCATAAACCACCGCACGACCCTCGTGGTCTTGGGCGACGGGCGCAACAACGGCAAATGGGCCAACGTGGCGGCCTTCGAGGAGATAGCGCAGCACGCGCGGCAGGTCATCTGGATCACGCCCGAGCCGAAGTGGGGCTGGTCTCTTGGCTCGTGCGACATGCCCCTCTACGAGCCGTTGTGCGACCGCGTCGAGGTGGTCCGCACCGTGGACCAGCTCGCCGGCGTCGCCGAAGAGCTCGTGAAGGCCCGCTCGTGATCGAGAACCATCGGGAGGTCCCCTTCTCCCCGACCGAGCCCTTCCGCTTCTGCCCGGCGGACGGTACGGGACTCGAAGGCCCGCGGCCGAGCGGGGGCGTTACGTGCCCCACGTGCGGCCGGTCGTGGTACCGGAACCCGGCGCCGGCGGTGGGGGCCGCGATCGTAAGCGGCGACAAGGCGCTGGTCACGGTGCGGGCGCGGGAGCCGTACTCGGGCAAGATAGACGTGCCGGGCGGTTTCCTGGGGTTGGGGGAGCATCCCGTGGACGGCCTCAAGCGGGAGGTCAGGGAGGAGCTGGGGTTGGAGATAGAGGTCGACCCTACGCCCGTGCTCCTCGCCCCCCACACGTACGGCCCGGACGGGGTCTGGGCGCTGGCCATCGGGTTCAGGGCGCGCGTCCTGAAGGGCACGCCGGACCCCGCCGACGACGTGGCCGAGGCGCTTTGGATCGGCGCGGGAGAGGTGGACGGCGTAGACTTCGCCTGGGAGCACGACCGCGGGTTCGTGCGAGCGGCCCTGGAACAGAGTGACTAGGAGAGGCGAGTGGCGGCTCTGGACGGCTGGCTAGAAGGTTTCATGCACGGCCCGGCGAGCCTGGGGCTCGTGCTCGTGGTCAGCGCCCTCCTGGGTCTCAGGCACGCCTCGGACCCGGACCACCTGGCGGCGGTGACGACCCTGATCGCCTCGGAAGAGGACCACGGGAAGCTCCGCAAGGCTGGCGTTATGGGCCTCGTGTGGGGGGCCGGGCACGGCACGACGCTCGTGCTGATCGGGCTGCCCCTCGTGCTTTTTAATCGCTCCTTGCCAGGGGTCGTGCAGCAGGCCGCCGAGGCCCTCATCGGGGCGATAATAATCCTCCTGGCCGCGAGGCTGCTCGGGCGCTGGCGGCGCGGCCTCTTCCACGTCCACACCCACACCCACGGCGGCGGCGAGCCCCACCGCCACGTCCACTCCCACGCGCGGCACGAGGCCCACGAGCACGCCCACAAGAGGCGCACGCCCTTGGGTGCCTACGGCGTCGGCCTCGTGCACGGCATCGGCGGCTCGGGCGGGCTCACGCTGCTGCTGCTCTCGACCATCTCGGACAAGGCCCAGGCCGCCGGCGCGCTGGTGCTCTTCGCCGTCGGCACGGCGGTCTCCATGGCCCTGCTCTCCACGGCCTTCGGCCTCGCGATAGCCGGCGGGCCGCTCGGCAGGAACTTCGAGAGAGTAGCGCCGGTGCTCGGCGTGCTCGGCGTGGCGTTCGGGGCCTGGTACGCGCTGGGCGCTTTGGGGATGGTAGTGTACCCGTTCTAGCTGTCAGCTATGGGCCATCGGCTATCAGCTTTTTACTCCCAAGACGGGGACGGCAACTACAGGACCACGAGGTCCGGAAAGAGAGGACGCAATGCCCAAGTACGTGATCGAGAGGGAACTGCCGGGGGCCGGGGATCTGTCGGCGGAGGAGCTGCAGGGTATCTCGCAGACCTCCTGCAACGTCCTCAACGAGATGGGGCCGCAGATACAGTGGGTCCAGAGCCAGGTGACGGACGACAAGATCTACTGCACCTACATCGCCCCGAACGAGGAGATGATCCGCCAGCACGCCGAGCAGGGCGGCTTCCCGGCCAACAAGGTCTCCGAGGTCCGCTCGGTTATCGACCCGACCACCGCGGAGTCAGCCGGGTAGAGCCGGACCCCCTTTTAACTGGGGGCGGCGGGCGGGTTTGAAAACTCGCCCGCCTACGGGGTGGTGCAGGACGACGGGCCTCTCGGGGTTCGCCGGCCTACGCAAGGTAACCCCTCTCTAGCCAGACCGCCGACCGGCGCAGGAGCGCATCTCGGTGCGCTTGGCCTCGGGTCGTCCCGGAGGAGCGCAACTGAAGGGTCCCGTTGACGGCCGCTGTACTCTGCATCACGTCGAAGGTCGGGACGACGCCTCCGACGACCGCGACGATAACGCGGGCGACCGCGGTGGCGACGGCTAGGCGGCTCCGATCGTGGCGGGGTCCTGTAGGTCAGAGCGGTTCGGGAGTCCGGGGCCGGCGCAAACGTTGTGGACCATAGATCTGCGGCGGCGGGTTCCCCGTTCCGGTGGAAATTGGGGGCCGTCCGCTCAGTGGCGGCTCGTGAACCACCGCTGCCACCTCCACCAGGGCACGTGGATCGTCACCTTGCCGGCGGGCCAGGGCATGGAGACGGCGGGGCGTCCCTCCCTCTTGGCGTCCCTATACTCCGCCTCGGTCGCCACCCAGACGACGACGCCGCCCCGCTCGTAGGAGAGCGGACCTGAGACGGCCCTGAAGCCGTTCAGGGTCTCGCCGTTCTCGGCGAGCAGGCCCACCTGCTGGCCCGGGTCGGGCACGAGTGGCGGTCTGTTCTTTCCAAACGTCATCTACACCGGCCGCTTGATGGTCGCCAGGGGTCCCCGGGATTCTACCCGCCGGGGCACCTCTCAAGCCCCCGGGGCGCGGAGCGTGAGCGCCGTGATCTCGGGCCTGCACCCGAACCGCAGCCGCGCGTGGACGGTCCCGAGGCCCCGGTTGGTGTACACGAGCATCCCCCCTACCCTGTGGAGCCCGCGGGTGTAGCGCTGCGAGAAGGGCGGCAGCACGGCCTTCCCGAGCAACGGCACCCGCACCTGCCCGCCGTGGGAGTGCCCGGAGAGCTGCAGGTCGAACCGGCCGGTCGCGGCGGCGACGTCGGCGAAGTCCGGCTCGTGGGCGAGCAGGACGGCCGCCCCCGAGGCGGGCAGGTCCTGCAAGACGAGGTCCAGGCGGCTCCTCCCCTCCATCACGTCGTCTATGCCGGCGACGTGGAGCTCGGAGTCCTCCCGCCCGAGCGTGACAGACTCGTTGAGCAGCTCCGTGAGGCCCGCCTCGCGGATGCAGCGCCGGATCAGCCCCACGTCCGTCAGGTAGTCGTGGTTGCCCAGGATGGCGAGGACGCCGTCTGGCGCGGAGAGGCGCCGCAGCGCCCCGACGAGCCGCCGCGTGTCGAGCCTCCTCGCCGAGTAGCTGGCGAAGTCGCCGGTGACGACGACGAGGTCGGGGCCTTCGGCGTTGACCATCTCGACCACGCGGTGCAGGCGCACGGGCTCCGACCAGTCGTCGAGGTGGAGGTCCCCGATCTGGACGATCCGGTACCCGTCGAAGGCCGCAGCCAGCCGCGGCAGGGTCAACTCCGGCCGCACGACCTCGAGCCGGCGCGGCTCGATCTCCCTCGCGTACAGCAGCCCTCCGGCACCGAGGAGCGCCGCGCCGGCGGCGAGGCGCCCGAAGCGACCGCGGGGCGCCAACCCCTATAGCCTCCCCAGCGCTTCCCGGATCGGCGTCTCCCCGGAGAGGATCTCGAAGGTCTTGCCGACGGTGTTTGGGGATTCCAGGGCGAAGGCGAAGGCCGCCGCCACGTCCTCGCGCGGGATCTCACCGCGCCTGCCCAGGCTCTCAGCCGCCTCGACCAGCCCCGTCCCCGCCTCCTCGGTGAGGCTCCCCGGGCGGATGATGGTCCACTCCAGGCCGCTCTCCCGCAGCCTCTCGTCGGCCTTGGCCTTCGCCCGCAGGTACGGCCTCATCGCCTCGGGCCCGGCCTCGGGGTCGCCGGCGCCAATCGAGGAGAGCATCAGGTAGCGCCCCGCGCCGTTCCTCTCTGCCGCCTCGACGAGCTTGGCGGCACCGCCGTAGTCCATCGTCTCCTTGCGGGCCGCGCCGCTCCCCGGCCCCGCCCCCGCGGCAAAGACCACAGCGTCGCACCCGGCGACCGCCTCCCCGACGCGTCCATCCACCTCGTCGCTCTCCAGGTCCACGAGCACCGGCTCCGCGCCGTCGGCCTCCACGTCCGCCAGCTGCTCCTCCTTGCGCACCAGGCCCCGCACCTCGTGCCCGCTACCCACCAGCGTCCTGACGAGCCTCCGCGCCGTCTTCCCGTGCGCCCCCGCCACAAGTACCCTCACGCAAAGCTCCTCCGTCTCGCCTGCCCCACCAAGTCTATATCCGCGCTGGCCCGGGGTCTCCCTGCCACTATACTTGTCCCATGCCAGGCACGGAGCCGACGGGACGGCCGCACCGCAACCACGGCCTCTTCTCTGAAGCTCGAAGACTTCGCAGCCCTGGACACCGACGCCTTCGTCGAGGAGGTACGCAAGCGCCGCCCGAAGGGCGAGGCCCGCCTTACCCCCGCCTCCCTGCGTGCCCTCCGCTCCGGCTACGAGGAAGGGGCCGTTCCGATCCGCGATGCCCGCGCCGAGGCCACCGTCTGGAGCGCCGCCTCTCCGACCTCGTGAACGAGGCCTACGGCCTCAGCCCAGAAGAAGTAGAACTGCTCTGGAGCACCGCCCCGCCCCGGATGCCGCGGTTCTGACGAGGCCCGCGGGTGTACCCCGACGCTCGGAGAGGGTTCCTTCGATGATCTCCGCCGCGGCCGATCCCGTAGACATTTATATGCGACCCAACAACCCACCGAAAGGTTCCCCATGCTAAATGCCCAATCGAAGTTTCACCGGATGGAGACGGATTTTACGCGGTGGATGGTGGCCCACAGCCTCACGGTACTGCGCGTGAGCCTGGGCTTGATCTTCGTCCTCTTCGGCATCCTGAAGTTCTTTCCGAACGTGAGTCCGGCGCAGGAGTTGGCGACCCGGACGACGGAGGTGCTCACCTTCGGGCTGGTGCCGGCGGGCGTGGGCATCGTGCTGGTCGCGGCGCTGGAGTGCACCATCGGTCTCGGCCTGATCTCCGGCCGCTTCCTGCGCCTGACGCTGGCGCTCCTGGGCTTCCAGATGGTCGGGGCGATGTCGCCGCTCCTGTTCTTCACCGGCGACCTCTTCGCCGGCCCTTACCACGCGCCCACCCTGACGGCGCAGTACATCCTGAAGGACGTGGTCCTGATCAGCGTGGGGCTCGTGCTCGGCGCCACCCTGCACGGCGGGCGTATCGTCTCCGAGCGGGTCCGGCGATCCGAAGACTACACCAGGTACCGCCCGGCCTCGTCCAAATAACGTCCGGGGTTCACCGACAGGAGCCGCTCGATCTGCACGGCCGGCGACGGTAACTCCTCCGAGGCCTCGCCTTCGACCGGCGCCGGATCGACGGTGGCTTCCATAACGGGTCCCCTCTCGTAAGCCGAAGCGGCCCTAGAGGCGCGTAGCCTCTCGGCCGGGGT
>JAUJMB010000030.1:12642-13845 GCA_030447045.1 Rubrobacteraceae bacterium
GTCCCCTCTCGTAAGCCGAAGCGGCCCTAGAGGCGCGTAGCCTCTCGGCCGGGGTGTATCGGTTCCCGTCCCGGCTTCGTCCAAGGGTTTAGACAGGAGAGCGACGAAGGGAGCCGGCATGCCCGGCAAGAGCAGCAGGGAAGACCGCAACGAGGGCGCGATGGACAGGGCCAAGGGCCGGATGAAGGAAGCAGGCGGCGCCATCACCGGCGACAAGGACAAGAAGTCGGAGGGCCGCTCCGACCAGAGGAAGGCGAAGGCCAAGGACAAGAAGGCCGCCGCCAAGGACCTCCTCAAGTAACGTCGTACCCAGAGGTTTTCGGGCCCGCCGTACCGGGCAAGCCCGGAACAGTCACCCCGCAGTCTACCCAGGGAGGATGAACGTGGATCTGCCGAATCTCGGCAACCTCGACATCGGACAGCTACAGCAGTACCTGCAAGGGGTCAATTTCCCCGCCCAGAAGGAAGAAGTGGCCTCCAACGCCGAGAGCAACGGCGCGCCGCAGAACATCGTGGACGGCATCCGCAACGCCGCCCAGAACCAGTTCAACAGCCAGGACGAGGTCCTGCAGGCCGTCAAAGGCCAGTAGAGACCGACAGGTAACGGGCGCCGGGACCTTTCGAAGGGTCCCGGCGCCCGTTGCGTGTGCTTTCGGTGCGGTTTGCCGCCGCGTCCGCCCCTGTCGCAGGTGACGGACGGGTCTGACAGGTCTTCACGGCAACCAGGGGGCCCAGAGGGCACCGGCGGGGCCGGGAGGCCGAATGCTCCCGGCCGGCGCGGTCTGCGGGTGTCCTTACCTGATCTGCCTCAGGAGGCCGTCCGCCTCGGCCCGCTCGGCCTCCGCGAGGGTGTCGATGGCCGAGAGATCGGCGCCCGCCGCGCCGCCCCGCGCCGACGGGAGTCCGCCTAGCCCCTTCCGGGCCCGTCTCCGCGGGGGCGATCTCCGCGCGGGCCGTCGCCGCGTTCCTGGCGTCGCTCCTGGCGCTGCTCGCGCTTCTGTTCCCGTTCTTCGTGGCGCTCTGCCTGCCGCTCCGCCTGGCGCGCCTCACGTTCCTCCTCGTGTTTCTGGAAGGCGCTGCCCGGCCCGCGGTCCCGCTCGCCATCACCCCGGCCGCCGCGGTCCCGGCCGCCCCGTTCGTGGTCCCTGCCGCCGCCCTGACCACGCTCCCGGTCGCCACCACGGCCGCCACCGTGGCCGCCGC
>JAUJMB010000159.1 GCA_030447045.1 Rubrobacteraceae bacterium
CCCCCTCCCCCCTGCCGTCCGTCCCGGCCTCGAGGAACTCGACCTCCTCGAAGGTAGCGCCCGCAACCCGGACGAGGACGAGCTGCGCGATCCTCATCCCCGGCTCCACCCTGAAGGCGTCCCCACGGTCGTGGTTGATGAGGGGGACCCGGATCTCCCCCCTGTACCCGGAATCTATGAGCCCGGGCGTGTTGACCAGGGAGACGCCGTGCTTTACCGCGAGCCCGCTCCTCGGCAACACGAGCCCCGCGTAACCCGCCGGTATCACCAGCGACACCCCGGTCCCGACGACCGACCGCCCGCCGGGCGGAAGCTCCGCCCCCTCGACCGAACGCAGGTCGTACCCGGCGTCCCCCGCGTGCGCCCTCTCCGGCGCGCTAGCCCCCGCCACGAGGCGGCGAAATGCGACGCGCAGGGGGAGATCCGAAGCCATCCCCGGCATGTTAGCACCGGAGGTTTCGGGCTACAGGCTTCAGGTCTCGGTTGGACGGTCCATACCTGAAGGCTGATACCTGAAACCTTTATCAAGCTGGTATTCTTTGACCATGAGCGAGAGCACGAGCGATACGAGAAGGCGCTACCTCGTCACCTCCGCATTGCCCTACGCCAACGGGCCCCTGCACGTCGGCCAGATCGTGGGCGCCTACCTCCCGGCGGACGCCTTCGTCCGGTACCTGAGGGCGCGCGGCGACGACGTGGTCTACGTCTGCGGCACCGACGAGCACGGCGTCCCCATCACCCTGACCGCCGAGCGGGAGGGAAAAGACCCCCAGGACGTCGTCGACTACTGGTGGGCGCACATGAAGGAGACCTTCGCCCGCTTCGGCATAAGCTTCGACAGCTTCTCCCGCACCTCGACCGCGCTGCACGCGAAGAACACCCAGCTCTTCTACCGCAAGCTCAAGGAGGGCGGCTACATCTCCGAGGCCGAGTCCAAGCAGATGTACAGCCCGACGGAGGGCCGCTTCCTGCCGGACCGCTACGTCGAGGGCACCTGCCCGGTCTGCGGCTACAAGGAGGCCCGCGGCGACCAGTGCGACAACTGCGGTAGCTGGTACGAGGCCTACGAGCTTATAGAGCCCCACTCCAAGGTCACCGGAGGTCCCGCGGAGGTCCGCGAGACGACGCACCTCTACCTCGACCTGCCGAAGTTCTCCGACCGGTTGCGGGAGTACGTCGCCAGCCAGGAGCACTGGCGCACCTCCGTCAAGAACTTTATCCTCGGCATCATCGACGGCGGGCTGGAGAAGCGCCCCATAACCCGCGACATCCAGTGGGGCGTGCCGGTGCCCGAGCCGGGCTTCGAGGACAAGCGTTTCTACGTCTGGTTCGACGCCTGCATCGGCTACATCTCCTCGACGATGGAGTGGGCCGAGGGTGTGGGCGAGCCCGACCGCTGGCGCGAGTACTGGCAGGAGCCGGACACGAGGCTCATCCACTTTATAGGGAAGGACAACACCGTCTTCCACGCCCTTGTCTGGCCGGCCCTGCTCACGGGCACGGGCGAGGACGGCGAGGAGCCGTACGTGCTCCCCTACGACGTCCCGGCAAACGAGTTCATGAACCTCGAGGTCGTCGTGGACGGCGAGCGGCGGGCCGTCCAGATGTCCACGAGCCGCAACCTGGCGGTGTGGCTGCACGAGGCCCTGGACCGCTTCCCGGCCGACCCCTTGCGCTTCTACCTCGCCTCGAACCTGCCCGAGACCGGCGACGTGGCCTTCTCGTGGCGGGACTTCGGGAGCCGGGTGAACTCTGATCTCATCGGCAACCTCGGCAACTACATAAACCGCGTCCTCTCCTTCGCCGAGAAGTACGCGGACGGCGAGATGAACCGGCCCCCGGAGCTCCCCGACGACGCGAGGGCCGTCTTTGAGGACTTCAAGGAGCTCGAGCGGCGCTACGAGGAGCGGATGCTCGCCCCGAAGCCGCGCGAGGCCCTCGGCGAGCTGCTCGCTATGGGAAAGCGGGCCAACCGCTTCTTCGACGCGTCGGCCCCTTGGAAGACCCGCAAGGACGACCCCGAGCGCGCCCGCGCGACCCTCTACGTTTGCTCCGTCCTTCTCGGCTCCATCGCCTACCACGCCGCCCCCTACGTCCCCGAGGCCATCGGGCGGCTGCAAGGTTTCTTCGACGGCCCGATAGCCCGCGTCTCCGATCTAAAAGAGCTGCCCGAAGCTTACCGGGTCTCCGGCGCGGAGCCGCTTTTCCAGAGGATCGAGGACGCGGACGTCTTTGCCGCCGAAGAGCGGCTCTCCCGCGCCGTGCGCGGGGAGTGAGTAACTCAGCAGTAGTCTAGCCGGCCCCCTCTTTGTGCGTCCCATCCGTGGACACCCTCGCGCCGAGGAGGGCTATGGCGATCCCGGCGAGCGCTATGGTCCAGAGCGCGGTCCGCAGGCCAAGTACCTCGGCGAGCCCGCCGACCAGCACGGGGCCGAGCAGGAACCCGCCGTAGCCCAAAGTGGTGACCACGGAGACGGCGGCCCCCGTGCCGCCCGGGGCCACGTCCCCGGCGACGGAGAAGGCTATGGGGGCGACGGAGGAGAGCGCGAGGCCCACGACCAAAAACCCCCCGACGACCAGCACGGGCTCGCGCGTGACGAGGGCGAGGGCCATGCCGGCGGCGGTTAGAAGGCCCGCGCACAACAGGGTGAGGCGGTTGCCGAAGATGCGCACCGCGCCCGCGGTCCCGAGCCTGCCCACGGCCATCGCCGCGTAGAAGACGGCGACCCCCGAGCCGCCGAGGAGGGCGGGGAGGCCCAAGGTGTCGCGCAGGTAGATACCGGACCAGTGCTCCATCTCCCCCTCCGAGCCGAGCCCGAGCGTCGCGATCCCCCCGACCAGCAGGAGCGGCAGGTGCCGGTAGAGCCCGTAGTGGGCGCCCCCGCCGCCCCCTGCTCCACCCCCTTCTCCGGCGGGGAACCGGGTGACCGCGAAGCCGAGGAGCAGCAGCCCGAGCGGGAGGAGCAGGCCCAGGTAGACGAGCCGGTAGTCCGCGCCGGCCTGCACCAGGACGCCGGCGCCCACGGCCCCGACGGTGGCCCCGGCGGAGAAGGCCGCGTGGACGAGCGGCATGAACCGCCGCCCGGTCGCCTGCTCCAGGTCGACGGCGGCCGAGTTTATGCCGACGTCGTAGAGGCCGGAGGCCGAGTAGAGCACGACGAGCGTAACGAGCAGGGTGGCGTAGCCCCCGGAGACGGCGAGGCCCGAGATCCCGAGCCCCAGCACGCCCCCGCTCATAACGAGAAACGCCTTCCGGCCCAACCTGTCCGCCCCCCAACCGAGGCCCGCCATCGCGAGGATGGAGGCCGCGGCGCCCGCGAAGAGCGCCGCCCCGAGCGGACCGGGCGAGAGGTCGAGGGCGCGGCTCAGGTCCGTCAGCAAGACGGCGAAGACGCCCCAGAACAGCCCGAAGAAACCGAAGGCCCCGAACCCGACGGCCAGGAACCCGCGGCCCGGGTCGGCGCTACTCGACCTCGTACCCCTTCTCCCTCCAGGCGCTCAGGCCGCCCTCCATGTTGGCGACGTTCGTGTAGCCCATCTCCTTGAGGCTCTTCGCCGCCAGCGACCCGCGCCCGCCGAGGGCGCAGTGGACGACGATGCGGGCGTCCTTGTCCGGCAGCTCTTCGGCGGCCTTGTACTCCAGCAGCCCCCGCGGCAGCGGCTTCGCGCCGGGGATGTGCCCGGCCTCGAACTCGTCTGGCTCCCGCACGTCGAGCACGGTAACGCCTTCGTCGGAACCCATCGCGTCGTGCACCGTCACTGCGTCCGTCTGCTCCGTCTCGGCCTTCGCCTCGGAGACCAGATCCTCGTAGCTCTTCGCCATCGCGCACTCCTCCCTCTCGCGTCCTCGGTCCGGACCAGATGTTAGCAGCCGACGCGGACGGCTACGCCTTCCTGTTCTGCGTGGAGACCGTAACCGTGCCGTCGGGGAGGTCGCCTATCTCGTAGTCGCCGAAGAGGATCGGGTCGGCGGCGCGCAGGCAGAGGAAGAGGCGGAGGGCGAGGCCCCGGATCTCGCTCTCCGCGTGCGCGTCGGCCCGCATCTCGACGATGTGCCTGAGGG
>JAUJMB010000160.1 GCA_030447045.1 Rubrobacteraceae bacterium
CACACCGTCAGCGTTCGTCCTGAGCCAAGATCAAACTCTCCGAACTAGCTTCTGCCCCACAAAGGGACTATAGCCGTGTTGGTGCGGGCGCCACCCGCGTGACGGTCCGGCATTACACTCTCGGACCGCGAAGAGTCGATTCTCGGCGTTTTGACGGGTTCCTTGTTTCACCCGATCTTTCACTGCTATTCAGTTTTCAAAGCCTCAGGCCCCTGCCTCTCGGCGGAGCAACGGAGACGAATCTCCGGGGACAAAGATACCCACCTCTCGGTGGGCCGGCAAGCGCTCCCAGTCTGTCGGGAGTCCTGCCCTATCTCGCCCTCTCGGTTATCAATTCGCTCCCCGTCATCAGCCAGAGAAGTATAGCACCAGCCCCCGGAGTGTCAAACCCCTTTTTGAGACCTTTTCGGTGCCACCTCCACCGACCCGCCAAAGCCCCGTCGGCGCCCTTTGGCGCCCCGGTATCTCATCGGCGACGGGGATTATAGCGCCGGGACCAGGGCCGTCAAGGGGGCCGTTCGGAAAATCGTCGGACCGCCCCTCAGCGGACCACGAGACGGGCGTAGCGCCGCTTGCCGACCTGGAGCACCGCGCCGTCGAGGTCAGCGGCGGGCACCGTACGTTTCTCGTCCCCGACCACCTCGCCCCCGAGCCGCACGGCCCCGCCGCGCACGAAACGCCGGGCCTCGCCGTTGGTCTTTGCGAAGCCGGCGCGGGTGATGAGGTCGACGATCCAGACCTCCTCGTCCCTCCCAAGCTCGACCTCCGGCGCGTCGTCCGGTACTTCGCGGCGCACGACGGCGTCGAAGGCGCTCTCGGCATCGGCGACCGCCGCCTCCCCGTGGAATGCGCGCACCAGGGAGCGCGCCAGGTCGCGCTTCTGCCCGACGGGCTCGCCCTCGGGCATGGGACGGTCGAGTACGAGGGAGAAGTAGTCCTCCATCGGCCCGTCCGGGATGCTCATGGCCTTGCCGAACATCTCCCTCGGAGGCTCGGTTACGCCTATGTAGTTGCCGATGGACTTGCTCATCTTGATGGCGCCGTCGGTGCCGACGAGGAGCGGGGTCGTCATCACGCACTGGGGCGTCTTGCCGTAGTACTCCATGACGTGGCGGCCCATCAGCAGGTTGTAGAGCTGGTCGGTTCCGCCGAGCTCGACGTCGGCGTCTATGGCGACCGAGTCGTAGGCCTGCATCAGCGGGTAGAGGAGCTCCGTCAGGGTGATCGGGTCCCCGGCGGCGAAGCGCTTGGAGAAATCGTCCCTCTCGAGGACGCGGGCCACGGTGGTCGCCCTGGTCAGTCGGATCAGATCCGCCAGGGCCAGCGGCGCGAGCCACTCCGAGTTGCGCCGGACTTCCGTCTTGTCCCCGTCGAGGACGAGGTAGGCCTGCTCCAGGTAGGTGCGGGTGTTCTCCTCTATCTGCTCTGGGGAGAGGATGGGGCGGGTCTTCGAGCGGCCCGAAGGGTCCCCCACCCTGGCCGTGTAGTCCCCGATGACGAGCACCGCCGTGTGCCCGAGCTCCTGAAACGCGCGCAGCTTCTTTAGCACGACGACGAAGCCGAGGTGGATGTCCGGCGCCGTGGGGTCTATGCCGAGCTTTACCCGCAAGGTTCGGCCGGAGATCAGGCGCGCTTCGAGCTCCTCGCGCGGGATCACGTCGACCGCGTTCCGGTAGATGGCATCGTGTTCTGCGGCAACCGTCATGAGACCTTCGCAACCTCGTCGCAACGGGAATGTAACGTACAGGCGGGTAGTGTAGTATACCGGCTCGATGGCTCGCACCCACCAGAGAGGACGAGGTCGGGGACCGGGCGCGGGGACCTCCAAACGCCAGGGCTCCAGCAGGCCCGTCAAGCTCCCAGCGAAGCGCAAAAAGCAGAAGTCTCGCGCGGCGGCCATCTGGTCGCGGATCCTGTGGACCTTTGGCGTGGCCCTCCTCTGCCTCTTCGTGGCCGGCATTGCCTTCGCGGCGGGCGGGTACCTCGGGGTCGTGCAGGGCGTAAAGCAACTCGAGGCGCCGCAGAACTTCGAGACGCACCCGACCTACCTCTACTCCGCGCCGATCGGGGAGAGCGAGAGCTCGCGGCGGGTCATAGGAACCGTCTTCGGCGGCCAGAACCGCAAGACCGCCTCGCTCGCGGAGATGCCGCCCCACCTCCTGAACGCGCTCGTCGCCAAGGAGGACGAGAGGTTCAGGGAGCACGCGGGCGTGGACCTGTGGGGCATCATGCGCGCTCTCTACGTGGACATCCGGGCCGGGGCGACGGTCGAGGGGGCGAGCACCATCACCCAGCAGTACGTCAAGAACGCCTACCTCTCGCACGACCAGTCGATCACGCGCAAGGTCAAGGAGGCCCTGATCGCCGTCGAGCTCGAGCGCAGCGTCTACAAGGACAACAAGGACCAGGTAATAGCCGACTACCTGAACACGGTCTACTTCGGTTCCAACGCCTACGGGGTGCAGGCGGCCTCGGAGACCTACTTCCGCAAGTCTGTGTCGGACCTCTCCGTCGCCGAGTCGGCGACGCTCGTCGGCCTGCTCTGGTCGCCCTCGACCCTCGGCCAGGACCGCGACGGGGCGTGGTTGCAGCGCGACCTCGTGCTGCGCAAGATGTTCGAGACCGGCTACATCTCAAGCCAGGACTACAACGCGGCCCTCGAGGTCCCCCTGCCCGAGAAGTGGCCGGCAGGGGCGATGATCGAGTCCGGCCTGCAAGGGCCATCCACGACGCGCAGCTTTACCGACCTCGCCGAAGAGGAGCTCATCGCCCGCTACGGGGCCAACACCGTGCTGCAGGGCGGGATGAGCGTCTACACGACCATCGACCTCCCCACCCAGGTGGCGGCCCGCGAGATCCTCTACGGCCCGGACGGCTACCTGCCCGAGGCCGACGACCCGGACCTCGCCCTCGTCTCGATGGACCCCGAGACCGGGCGCATAAAGGCCATGGTCGGCAACCGCGACCCGGAGGCCCAGTTCAACCTCGTCACCCAGGGCCACCGGCAGCCGGGAAGCGCGTTCAAGCCCTTCGCGCTCATCGCGGCGCTGGAGCAGGGTATTGATCCCGAGACAGAATTCGTCTCGGAGAAGAAAGAGTACATGGTGGAGGTGCCGGGGCTGGACAAACGGGAGAAGTGGAAGGTCGAGAACTTCGACGGGATCGAGCGCGGCAGGATCCCGCTCAAAGAAGCCCTCTGGTGGTCGGACAACACGGTCTTCACGGACCTCGTCATGAACCCCGACGGCAACGGCCTGGAGGACGGACCGGCGGCCGTGATCGACGTGGCCAAGCGCCTCGGCGTTACGGCGGACTTCGGACCCCACCCCCACCCTTCGGTGGTGCTCGGCACCCAGGAGGTCTCGCCGCTGGACATGGCGACGGCCTACGCCACGATAGCGAACGGCGGCCGCAAGGTGGAGCCGACCACCATAACCAAGGTAATCAGCAACGGCCCCGACGGCGACGAGGTCCTCTACGACGCCCCGGAAGAGACGCACGGCGAGAGGGTCATAGAAGAGGAGATAGCCCACAAGGCGACCGAGCTCATGATCGGGGACGTCACGGAGGGCATCGCCAAGGACGCCTCTCTCGGCGAGCGCCCCGTGGCCGGCAAGACCGGGACGAGCGAGAACTTCTTCGACGCCTGGTTTGTCGGCTACGTGCCGCAGATGGTTACCGGGATCTGGATGGGCTACGGCGAGGGCGGGGCGAACCTCGAGTACACGCTGGACTACGCCCGGAAGCTGAACGGCCTCTCCGGCGGCATCACGCCGGCCGAGATCTGGAAGACCTACATGGAGAACGTTATGGCCGGCCAACCCATCGAGGAGTTCGAGGGCGTCGAGATCCCCGAAGAACCGAAAGAGACGACGGCCGGCACCACGACCGGCCCGTCCGAGGCCCCGTCAACCGGAACCACCGAGCAGCCGGGGCTGGCGCCCGGCGCCGAGACTACGGCCCCAACCACGACCGCAAGCCCATCTCCCCAACAACCGGGCGCGGTCCCCGGGACCACGGCAAGCGTCGCGCCGTCGAGCGCCGATCCTTC
>JAUJMB010000161.1:0-2335 GCA_030447045.1 Rubrobacteraceae bacterium
TCGAGGTCGGCATCCACACCCACAACGACGCCGGGTGCGGGGTGGCGAACGCGCTCGCGGCCGTCGAGGCCGGGGCCACGCACGTCCAGGGGACCGTGAACGGCGTCGGGGAGCGGACCGGCAACTGCGACCTGGTCACCACCATCGCCAACCTGCAGCTAAAGATGGGCCTCAAGGTGGTCGAGGACGACGCGCTAAAGAGGCTCACCGGGGTCTCAAACTACGTCTCCGAGCTCATGAACCTCACGCCCGACACGCACAGGCCCTACGTCGGCAGGAGCGCGTTCGCCCACAAGGGCGGGCTGCACGTGGACGGCATAAGCAAGGACCCGGCCACCTACGAGCACGTCGCGCCCGAGGTCGTCGGCAACGTCCGGCGCACGCCGGTCGGGGAGCTCTCGGGCAAGAACTCCATAAAGGCCAAGGCCGAGGAGCTGGGGCTCGATGCCGGGGACGCCGGCGAGATCCTCTCGGCCATAAAGCGGCGCGAGTACGAGGGCTACCACTACGAGGCCGCCGACGCGTCCCTGGCGCTCCTGATCGGGCGAACCGCCGGCGAGGACCGCCCGCTCTTCGAGCTGGAGACGTTCAGGATCATAAGCGAGAAGCGCGCCGACGGCCGCACGACTACCGAGGCCACTATAAAGCTCTCCGTCCGTGGGCAGCGGGTCATCTCGACCGCCGAGGGCAACGGTCCTGTCAACGCGCTCGACAAGGCCTTGAGGGAGGCCATAGGCCCCCACTACCCGGAGCTGGCGGAGATCCACCTCTCCAACTACAAGGTCCGCATCCTCGACGAGCACCGCGCCACCGCCGCGACCACCCGCGTCCTCATAGACTCGACCGACGGCAAGCGCGTCTGGGGCGCCGTCGGCGTTGGGGAGAACATCATCGAGGCGAGCTGGCAGGCCCTCGTGGACGGCCTCGAGTACGGGGTGAACGGGACGAAAAAGGGGGCCTAGCCCCGCGGCGCGGGCCTTACCTAGTCGAAGAGAGCGGGCTGGGCCCCGCCGTCCCTGCGAAACGCCGCGGTGGATAGCTCGGGGAACCGCCCGCGTTCGATCCCGGCCCGCCGGCACGATACGCCGAAGAGCCGCGAGACGTGCTCGGCGTAGACGCCCCCGCCCTTCATGCGCGACCCGAACTCCGGATCGTTGAGCCTCCCGCCGCGCATGGATCGGACGCGACCAAGCACCTTCTCCTTGCGGTCGGGGAAGTGGCGCCCCAGCCAGTCCTCAAAGAGCGGGGCCACGGCCCCCGGGAGCCGCACCGGGACGTAGCCGGCGAAGGTAGCCCCGGCCTCCGCGGCGGCGGAGATGAGGTTAGGGAGCTCGTGGTCGTTGAGGCCGGGGATCACGGGCGCCGTCATCACCCCGACCGGGATGCCGGCCTCGGAGAGCTTGCGGATCGCGGCCAGCCGCCGGACGGGCCGCGAAGTGCGCGGCTCCATGACGCGCCTGAGGTCGTCGTCCAGGGTGGTCAGGGAGACCGCGACGGCGGCTGCCCCATACTTGGCAAGCTCCGAGAGCACGTCGATGTCCCTGGTGACGAGGTGGTTCTTCGTCACCACGACGACGGGGTTGCGGAACCCCGCGAGGACTTCGAGGCAGCCGCGCGTGATCCCGAGCCTCCGCTCCACGGGCTGGTAGGGATCTGTGACGCCGCTCATCGAGAGCACCTTCGGCTCCCATCGCGACGAAGACAGTTGCTTGCGCAGCAGCCCCGGCGCGTCCTCCTTCACGAGGACCTTGCTCTCGAAGTCCAGCCCGGCCGAGAGGCCAAGGTACTCATGCGTGGGGCGCGAGTAGCAGTTGTGGCTGACTACGCCGTTGGCGATAAAGTCCCCGGTGCCCGTAGTAATGTCGAAGAGCTTCCTGACGCCGAGCGGCTCGATAGACGCCACGCGCAGGTTCGCGTCGCTCTTTATCGCGGTCCCTTCGATGTTACGCTTGCGCGCGATAGCCGGGTCTGTGCAGTGGAAAAAGCGGAGATGCTCTCTCAGCCCTCCACGGACCCTCACCACGAGCACCGGCCGGCTCCGGCCATTGCCCGCGACCTCTACGACAAACTCGAAGCCGAATGTCTGCAGAGACCGAACGGTCTGCGCAATTATCTCCGGCTCCGTGTTGTAGACACGTAGCGTATTGCCTCCGTAGCTGCCTTCGGCATCGAAGACGCCTGCCAGAAAACCCTTGCGCCAATCTACCGGCGGGTCGTTCGGCCAGTCCACCACATGCTTCACTACTTCTACGCTTTTTCGCGCGTGGGTTCGGATGGCCGTCATCTCTCTGCTGCCCAAGCCGGCCCTCTGGAAAACGAAACGGCGGGTGACCAC
>JAUJMB010000161.1:2435-4019 GCA_030447045.1 Rubrobacteraceae bacterium
CCATGAGAGCACCCCCT
Source organism: Rubrobacteraceae bacterium (assembly GCA_030447045.1). The sequence continues at coordinate 2,453 of JAUJMB010000161.1, forward strand.
GTACGGGTTGATGCTGGCGTCGAAGCCGATGTCTGGGCTGCTGTTCGTGGCGACGATGGAGCGGGAGTGGTCGCGCAGGTAGACGGTCTCGGGGCGCAATTCGTCGCCGACTTCGGCGGGGTCTGGCTCTACCCCGATCTTCTCGAAGCGGTTCTTCGGGTTGGCGGCGGCGCCCCGGCCGGTGATGCCCCGCGGTCTGTGGCCGTCCATCACCGCCGGATTCTACCGGCCGGCGGGCGTCTCCCAACGGTTTTCTCGTCTTCGGGCGGCTCTCGGACTTTTAAAAGCGGTAGGATATTGGGCTGACCGTTGGAGCGGATCAAGAGACCGCGGCAGGAGGCCGCGGGGAGGCTCGGTGAGGATGGATCCGTACAGGGAGATGCGCGTCACCCGCCCCACGGCGCGGCTCGCCCTCCCCTCAGGGCGGGACCTCTCTTGGTGAGGAGGGCGGTCAGGCCGGCGGTGTTCTCGGCGTTCGCGATGCTCTTCGCAGTCGTGAGCCTGCTGCCCGTGGCCTGGATGTTCAAGACGAACGCCGTCGGCAGGATCATGGGCCCCGGCGAGCTCTTCGCCCCGTCGGCGGACGTCTTTACGCAGGGCTTCTCGCTGCTGCCCTACGTCTCCATTCTCTACGACCTGGACTTTCTGCGGCCCCTGGCCAACGGGGTAATAGCCGCGGCCACGACGGCCGTCGGGTGCTTCCTGATCGGCACCATGGCCGCCTACGCCATCGCCCGCCGCGGCTTTCGGCCGGGCAACACCTTCCTGACGCTGGTGCTGGCGATGGGCCTCCTGCCGCCGCTCGCCGCCGTGGCCCCGCCGCTCGCCCGCTCCGCGGTTCTGGAGGTCTCTGGCAGCCGCCTGGCGATGCTGGTCCCCGACCTCCTCTTCGCCCTGCCGCTCTCTATCTGGTTTCTCGTGGCGTACTTCAGGGCGCTGCCGGCCGAGCTCGGGGAGGGCGCCAGGGCCGACGGGTCTGGGGCGTTCTGGCGCGTCATGCTGCCCGTCGCCACCCCCGGGGTCCTCACGACCGCCGTCCTGACGTTCGTCTTCGCCTGGAACCAGTACCTCTTCGCCAAGAACCCGGCCTTCGAGGAGAGGCTGCGGCCCTTCCAGGCCGTGCTGCCGGAGCTCCCGAACGACCTCCTCCCCGCCATCTCCGTCCTCGTCACCCTGCCGCTGGTCGCGCTCGTCCTCGGCTACCAGCGCCTGGCCGTGGCCGGCGCCCCGTCGGTGGCGGACAGAGCAGACCCCCAAACGAGGAACGAGCGGCCGGCGACGCGGAGCCGGCGGGTGGCCCCCGGTGTTGCGACGGCCGTGCTGCTCCTGGCGCAGAGCTGGGCGCTCATGCTCTTCGTGCGCCACGGGTGGGAGGCGCTCGCCTTCCCCTTCCCGCTCAACTACGGGGAGGGCCCACTGCTCGACCAGGCGGTGAGGCTCGCAGAGTTCGAGGGCATCTACTCCTCGGACCTCGCGAGGGCCCCGTTCGCCATCTCCAACTACCCGCCGTTCTACCTGCTCGTCCAGGCGCCCTTCGTGTGGCTCTTCGGGCCGGAGTTGTGGTACG
>JAUJMB010000162.1 GCA_030447045.1 Rubrobacteraceae bacterium
CTGCGCGGGCGCCTGCAGGGCGGCTGCTGCTAGGTCGCGGCCGGTCCTTCGGCTGGCCTAGCCCCTGTATCGGGTCCAGTTCACGTACAGGTAGGAGTCCACGAGCGGCTTCTTTCCGTCGAGCCAGGTCGGGAACCAGAGGTTCGTGTAGAGGTGCATGGATCCCCTGGGGACGCCGGTCTTCCAGGTCTGCATGACCTTGCCGTCGACCATGAACCGGGCCAGGCCCGCGTCGTAGCGGAAGGCGTAGGTGTGGTAGCCCGCGGTCGGGTCGAACGGGAGCTGCTTCGTCACCGTGTGGGTCTGGCGGCCGCCCGAGTAGGTGGTGAACAAGATGCGCCGGGAGGAGTCGTTGAAGATCTCGATGTCTATCTCCCGCTCAAGGTCCGGCGGGCGGTACAGGAAGAAGCCGGTGATGGAGCTCGGGGCGTTGGGCAGCTTCATGCTCGTGGAGTAGACCCCGTGGCGGTAGAGCTCGTTAGAGCGAAGCTCGCCCCCCTGCAGCGTGTGGGCCGGTATCTTGAACCGCGCGTTCCCCTCGACGACGTCGACGTTGTCGGGGTCCAGGTAGCTGCGGCCCAGCTGGTGGTCTCCCTTTGTCCAACGCGAACCATCCAGGGTAAGGAAGTCGTCGAAAAAGCTGCCCCCGGCCGCGTGGGCGACACCCGCGAGCAGGAACACCTGCACCGCGCCGACAGCGAACACCGACCACACACCCTTCACGAACAGACCCCTCGCCTCGTAGAAGGTCTACCTTAACACTCGTACCTTCGGGCCGACCTACCCCATCCGGCCACATTTCTCGCGGTTCTCGCGCGCGGGGGGGTAAGAAGTGTCGCTCTTCGGCGGTAGACCTTCGTGGCGGCGCGGGCCGCCGGTGACCCCGATGCACGGGGCGTGCCTCGTAGAGTAACCTACGCGGTATGGCCGCAGACCGACAACTAGACGTCCTCACCATCGGGGAGATGGTCGTCGACTTTATCTCCGCCGAGAAGACCGACACTTTAAGCAACGCGACCACGTTCAAGCGGTACCTCGGGGGGTCGCCGGCCAACATCGCCGTCTACGTCTCCAAGCTCGGGGGGCGGTCGGCGGTGATCGCCAAGACCGGCATAGGTGCCTTCGGGAAGTTCCTCAAGAGCGAGTTGCAGCGCCACGGGGTGGTGACCGATTACCTGCAGATGGACCACAGGACGAACACGACCGTGATCTTCGTCTCCTCCACCGCCACCACCCCGGATTTCGAGGAGTTCCGCATCGGGGACTTTTTGCTGGAGACCAAGGAGGTGCCCGACGAGGCCATAGACCGGGCGAAGGTCGTCCACTCCTCGACCTTCGCCCTCTCGCGCGAGCCCTGCCGCTCGGCGGTCATAGACGCCTTCCGCAGGGCGAGGGAGATGGGCAAGATCGTCTCGCTCGACCCCAACTACAGCAGGCGCGTGTGGCCCGACTACAAGGAGGCGCTGGGCGTGATCCGGGAGGCCTACAAGCACGTCAACGTCACCAAGCCCTCAGCCGACGACGCCCGCCGGGTCTTCGGCCCAGACCACGAGCCCGAGCAGTACATCGAGATGTTCCACGACCTCGGCCCCGAGACCGTCGTCTTCACGATGGGAAGCGAGGGGAGCCTCGTCTCCGAGGGCGGTAAGATCACGGCCCACGTCCCAGCCAGGCCCGTGGACGTCGTCGACGCCACCGGCGCCGGCGACTCTTTCTGGGCCGGCTTCCTGACGGCGCTCCTCGACGGCAACGGCGTCGAGCGCTCCGTCCTCTTCGCCCGCGAGATCGTCGAGCGCAAGCTCACGACCAAGGGCCCCCTCCCCGCGGACATAGACCGCGACGGGATCTACGCCAGCCTCGACGACGCCGAAGGGGGAGCGAGATCCCGGGCAAGCTGAGTACGGCCTGATGCGCGTCGCCTTCGTGAACCCGCAGGGCAACTTCGACCCGCGCAACAGCTACCTGGCCTCCCACCCGGACTTCGGCGGCCAGCTCGTCTACGTCCGCGAGGTGGCCCGCGTCCTCGGCGAGATGGGCCACCAGGCAGACATCCTCACCCGCCGCATCGTCGACCCCGACTGGCCCGAGTTCGAGTCGCCCACCGACGCTTACCCTGACGCCCCGAACGTGCGGATACTGCGTATCCCCTGCGGCCCCGAGCGCTTCCTGCCCAAGGAGGAGCTCTGGCCGTACCTGGGCGAGTGGGCGGAGAACGTGGCCGAGCTCTACCGCGGGGAGGGCTCGTGGCCCGACCTGTGGACCGGGCACTACGCGGACGGCGGCCTCGTCGCGGCGCTTCTCGAAGAGGCGTCGGGCGTCCCCTTCACCTTCACCGGCCACTCGCTCGGCGCGTGGAAGCTCGACGGTCTTATGCAGAACTCCGAGGACCTGGCGGCGGCGGACGCCAGGTACAACTTCGGGGCGCGGCTGGAGGCGGAGCGGACGGCGATGGCCCGCTCCGTGGCCGACGTCACCAACAGCGAGGCCGAGCGCCGCGAGCAGTACGATCACCCAGCCTACCGCGGGGCGGTGGACGTGCGGGACGATCGGCGCTTCGCCGTGATACCGCCCGGCATAGACTTCGAGATCTTCGGCCCCGACGTACGGAACGAACACGAAGAGGAGACGCGTGAGGCCATCATGGCCGCCCACCGGCGAGACATCGACTCGGACCGTTCGGACCTTCCGGCCGTCATCGCCTGGAGCCGGCTCGACCCGAAAAAGAACCACCTCGCGCTCGTCGAGGCCTTCGCCGGGAACGACGAGCTCAGGCGGCGGGCGAACCTGCTCGTCATCACGCGCGGCCTCGACGACCCGTTGCGGGACCCGGGCGATGCCTCCGACGAGGAGCGGGCGGTGCTGGAGGCCCTGATCCAGGCCGTCAGGCGCGCGGACCTCTGGGGCGGCGTCTCGGCTTTCGGCCTCTCGGGGCAGACGGCCCTCGCCGCCCTCTACCGGTGGGGCGTCGAGACGGGCGGCGTCTTCTGCCTCCCCGCCGAGTACGAGCCCTTCGGCATGACGGTGGTGGAGGCCATGGCCGTCGGCCTCCCCGTGGTCGTCACCCAGAACGGCGGCCCGCGGGAGACCACCGACGGCGGCAGGGCGGGCCTCCTCGCCGACCCCCACGACCCGCAGGACATCGCCGCGAAGCTGCTCGAGCTCCTCTCCGACCACGAGGCCTGGGAGACCTACGCCGGCCGGGGCCTCGAACGGTCCCACAACCTCTACAGCTGGCGCCGCACCGCCGAGGGCTACCTGCGACTCTCGGAGGAGGCCGGGCGGGGGGAGCGGGCCGGAGACCCCTCCTTCCCCATCCCGGACTTCGCCCGCCGCCCCGCCCCGGCGGAGCTGCCGCGCCTGCGGGGTTGGGGGGACTAGAGGGAACGTCCGGCAGGGTAACCACAGAGAGGAAGGGCGGATGCACGTAGCGTTTATCAACCCGCAGGGCAACTTCGACCCTGAGGACTCGTACTGGACGGCCCACCCGGACTTCGGCGGCCAGCTCGTCTACGTCAAGGAGCTGGCGCTCGCGATGGGCAACCTCGGACACCACGTGGACATCGTCACCCGGCAGGTCATCGACCCCAACTGGCCCGAGTTCGCCGCGGAGACGGACGCTTACCCGGACGCCCCGAACGTGCGGATACTGCGTATCCCCTGCGGCCCCGAGCGCTTCCTGCCCAAGGAGGAGCTCTGGCCCCACCTCGGGACGGAGTTCGTGCCGAACCTGCTCTCCTTCTACGAAAGGGAAGGTTCCCTGCCGGACGCCGTAACCTCGCACTACGGGGACGGGGGGTTGTGCGCCGCGCTCATCGAGGAGAGGACCGGCATACCGTTCAGCTTCACGGCCCACTCTTTGGGCGCCCAGAAGATGGACAAGATGGGCGTGCGCCGCCGCGACGCCGCGGAGACGGACCGGAGGTACCACTTCTCCAGGCGCATCGTGGCCGAGCGGCTGGCGATGAACCGCTCGCGGGTCAACGTCACGAGCACGGGGCAGGAGCGCTTCGT
>JAUJMB010000163.1 GCA_030447045.1 Rubrobacteraceae bacterium
TGTGAAAGGCCCCAGGCCTCAGGTATAAGGCTTCGGGTTGCGCGCTTTGGGTTCCCGAGATCCGGGTGCCCAAGAGCGGGCGTAGGGCCGCGGGATCTCCGCAAAGCTCCTCCCAAACCCCTCGAAATCTTCCGCCTGAAGCCTACAAGATCAGATGCAGGTCCCCGAACTCGTGCCAGAGGTAGCCCCGTTCGAGCGCTTCCGCGTAGGCGACCCCGAGGTGCCCGCGACCGGCCACGGCTTCGAGCATCCAGAGGTGGGTGGAGCGCGGTTCGTGCAGGCCGGTGAGCATCGCGTCCACGGACCTGACGCCTCGTTCGGGCGTGACGATTCGGTCCGTCCAGCCTTCTCCCGGGTGCGTCACCGCGTCTGCGCCGGTTACGGTCTCAAGGGCCCTTACGACGGTGGTTCCGACGGCCACTACCCTCCGGCCCGAGTCCCGCGCCGCGTTGACGAGCCGGGCGGTGGCGGCGGGGACCCTGTAGAACTCCTCGTAGGGCGGTTCGTCCTCTTCGAGGCTGGCGACGCCGGTGTGCAGGATCAGGGGCGCCACCTGAACGCCTCTCGCCACGAGCCGCGTGATGATCTCGGGCGTGAACGCCCGCCCGGCCGAGGGCATCTCGGCGCTGCCCTTCTCCGTCGCGTAGACGGTCTGGTAGTAGCCCGAAGGCCACTCCTCCCCGACGTGGCGGTACCGGATCGGAGCCCCGTACCAGTCGAGATACTCGTTCAAGCTGAATGGAAGGTCGAGCGTAGAGACCCAGAGCCGGTTCTTTCTGCCGACATGATCCCGTTTCTCGGCGCGAAAAGGGGTATGGAGGGAGGCCCGGCCGCCCTCCGGCAGCCCCAGCGTCTCCCCCGGCTCACCGTCGAAAAGAGGTTCAAGGTTTTCCGTTCGGAGCTCGACGGTCCACAGGCCCGCCGGGAGGCGGGTGGAGAGGTGGAGGGTGAGCGGCGAGCCGTCGGCGCGGGTGGCCGGCAGGGCGGCGTTCATGGTGCCGCTGGTATTGACGACGAGAACGTCGCCGGCTTGGAGGAAGTCGGGGAGGTCCCGGAAGCCGGCGTGGACGATGCGGTCGTCTTCCCGGTACGAGGTCAGCAGACGGACTTCGTCGCGGGCCAGGCCGCGGGCCTCCGGCGGCTCGGCGGCTTCGAGCTCCGGCGGGAGTTCGAAGTCCAGGTCATCGGGGAACTGGTCTGGTATCTGTCGCAAGGTTTTCATTCGCTCTCCTTTGGGGTCTGGAACAGCGTGAGCTGGAGGCCGTCGGGGGTCCGCAGCCGGCGGTTGAAGTCTCCCCACGGGGTGACTACCGGCTCGCCCACGGCCTCAGCACCGTTCTCCTCGAGGGATGCGGCCGACGTTTCGATGTCCGGCACCTCGAAGGCCAGCCTCACCGGGCCGGGGGCGCTCTCCCCGACCTCCACCCGGTCTACGTGCTCCGCCTGGGGGCGGTCCAGGAGCTCGACGGTGGCGGGGCCCGCGGAGAAGATGATCCCGCGCCCCTCCGGGCCCTCCCACCCCTTGACGACGGAGAGCCCAAGCCCGTCTCCGTAGAGCGTCGCGGCCCCGTCGAAGTCGTCCACCGTGAGCGCTACGCGCAGCTCGCGGATTCCGCCGGCGGGTCTTTCGGGTCCCTCTTCGGACCCCTTGATGTCCCTGGCCACGTACCGGCCGCTGGGCAGGTCGCCGGTCAGGAGTTCGACGATACCGGGCACGCTCTCTTCGGGGAGGGGACGATCGCTTATGTCCTCCTCCGGGAAGGCCTCCTGGTGCATCCGGGTGCGCATGTCGCCCGGATCCACCCGGTAGACCCGCCAATGTGGGTTCTCGGCGGCGAGTATGTGGGAGAGCTGCTCCAGGGCGGCCTTGCTGGAGCCGTACCCGCCCCAACCCTCGTAGGGCTCGACGGCGGCGTCGCTCGTCACGTTGACGATGCGGGCGTCGGGCTTCAGCTCGTCACGCACGGCCTGCACGAGGGCGAGCGGGGAGATCACGTTGGTCTTGTAGACCTGTTCGAGGACACCCAACGGGTAGTCCAGCAGGTCGGGCTGCGGGCTCGGGCCGAGAACGCTCGCGTTGTTCACGAGCGCGTCCAGGCCGCCGGCGTTCGTCGCGGCACGGGCCAGGTCCCTCCTGTGCTCGGGGTCCATGACGTTGCCCGCGATGGCGGTCACGTCCGTGAGCTCTGCCAGCTCGGCGCGGGCGGCCTCGAGGCCCTCCTCGCCGCGGGCGTCGATGATGAGCGACCAGCCGTCCCGGGCCAGTTGTCGGGCCAGGGCGAGGCCGAGGCCGCGGGAGGCGCCGGTGATCAGGGCGTTGCGTCTCGCTGAACGGTTCATGGAAGATCCTCCTGTGTCTAGCCGCGGGCGGGGGGATGGCGCAGGAGCTTCCCGACGAGCCCGAGGCCGCGGGCGAGCTCCCACCGGACGTCCGACGCCAGGGAAGAGCGCCGTCCGCGGTTGCGTCCGGGCGCATCCGCAAGCCTGGCCGCTTCGGCCTCCCGCAGGAGGTCATCGCGGTGCCGGCGGGCCGCCCCTATGTCATCCCAGTCGTACATCCTGTCCTCCCTTTGCCTTGTGCTCCGTATGCAGAGATCATGCCTCGTCGGCGGGGCTGCGCCATCCTGCGGAAGGACGGATTTCGGGCCTGTACGGAGGTACAGGTGGCCCGCGAAAGGGAGGCTAGGAGGGGGCGTCCACGAGGCCCCGCTCGGCGGCTATCACGGCCGCTTCGGTGCGGTTGTCGGCGCCGAGCTTGGCGAGGATGGAGCCGACGTGGAACTTGACGGTGCGCTCGGAGATAAAGAGGCGGTCGGCGATGGCGGCGTTCTTGAGGCCGCGGGCGAGCAGCGAGAGAACCTCCAGCTCGCGGGGGGTCAGGGGGTTTGTCTTCTCGGGGTCTTCGCCGAGGCGCCCCAGCAGGCGGTTGGTGACGGCGGGGCCGAGGAGCGAGCCCCCGGCGTGGACGGTGCGGATGGCGGAGAAGATCTCCGACCGGGAGGCGCCCTTGAGCAGGTAGCCGCGGGCGCCGGCGCGCAGGGCGCCGAGGATGCGCTCGTCGGTGTCGTAGGCCGTAAAGACGACGGTCCTGGCCGAGGCCCCCGTTTCCTGTAGCCGCCGCAGCGCCTCGACGCCGTCCACGTTCGGCATCTCCAGATCCAGCAGGATCACGTCGGGCGCCAACCCCTCCACGAGCCGAACCACCTCTTCGCCGTCGCCCGCCTCGCCGACGACCTCGAAGTCCGGCTGGGTGCCGAGGACGGCGACGAGGCCCTCGCGCAGCATCGGGTGGTCGTCGGCGACGAGGAGCCGTATCCTATCCACGCCCGAACTCCCCGAGCGGCACCTTCGCCTCCACGCGGGTTCCCCCCTCCGGGCCGCTCTCGATCTGCAGCGCGCCGCCGAGCACCTCCACCCTCTCCCTCATGCCCACGATGCCGTGCCGGCCCTCGGGCACCCGCGACGGGTCGAACCCCTGGCCGTCGTCCTCGACGATGAGGCCTACCGTCTCCGGCGTGGAGGCGAGCCTGACGGTGACGCGGCCGGCCCCGGCGTGTTGGGCCACGTTGTTCAGGGCCTCCCCGCACACGCGGTAGAGGGCCGCCTCGACGCCGGGCGGGAGCGGGCGGCTGCCGTTGACGGAGCGGAACCTCGTGGGCACCCCCGTCTCGGTCTCCCAGCGGTCCACGAGGGCCTTGAGGGCCTCCGGCAGGGGGCGGTCCTCTAAAGGAGAGGCGCGCAGGTCGAGGACGGCGCGGCGGGCCTCATCGAGGTTGGAGTGCGTAAGCGAGAGGGCGCGGTCGAGGGCGGCGCGGACCCTCTCGGGGTCGGCACCCGTCTCGAGGAGGGCCTCGGCCGATTCGATCTGGAGCCCCGTGGCGGTCAGGTTCTGGGCGAGGGTGTCGTGGATCTCGCGCGCCAGCCGGTTGCGCTCCTCGACGGCACCTAGCCTGGCGCTCCGCTCGAAGAGCCGCGCCCGCTCGACGGCGATGGAGAGGAGGTC
>JAUJMB010000164.1 GCA_030447045.1 Rubrobacteraceae bacterium
CGCGAGCCTGGTCCGGCACGCCTTCGAGGGAGCCCACGATCTCTCCCGGGTTCGGACCGCCGAGGAGGCCCCAGGCTAGGCCGCCCGACAGGGCCAAAAGCGCCAGGGCCTCCACGTAGCGGGGCAACCTGCGGCGGCGTCTGTGCCGGCCCGGCCCGGACGGCGTGGGCCGGAGTGGCTCGGTCTGCGTCTCGTTCGTCGTCCCGCCTGCCGGGGCGCCCGCCGGGGCGCCGCCTTCGGCGAGGCGATTCAGTTCCGCGATGAGCGCCGCCGCGCTCGCGTACCGGGCCGCGGGGTCCTTCGCCAGAAGCCTGAGGACGACGGCGTCTATCGCTTGGGGGATCTCACCTCTTATCTCCCCGGGAGGGCGCGGCATCTCATCGACGTGCTTCATTGAGACGGCGACCGGCGTGTCGGCCTCGAAGGGAACCTCGCCCGTGAGCATCTCGTAGAGGACCACGCCCAGGGAGTAGAGGTCGCTTGCGGGCCCCACCTCCTGGCCCATCGCCTGCTCGGGCGACATGTACCTTGCCGTGCCAAGAACCGCGCTCGTCGCGGAGATCACGACCGCCGCGGCGGCCCGCGCTATGCCGAAGTCGGCCACCTTCACGTCGCCCGAGGCGGTCACGAGCACGTTCTGCGGCTTTACGTCCCTGTGGATCAGGCCCCGCTCGTGCGCGGCGCCCAGGGCGTCGGCGATCTGGACGGTCACGGCCGAGGCGACGTCCAGGGGCAGAGGCCCGCTCCGGACGATGCGATCCTTGAGGGTCCCGCCGGGCACGTACTCCATGGCTATGTAGTAGCGCCCGTCCTCAGAAACGCCCCTGTCGTAGACGGAAACGATGTTCGGGTGGGAGAGCGACGCGACGCCCAGGGCCTCGCGCCGGAACCGCTCGACGAACTCCGCGTCCTCAGCGTACTGCTCGCGAAGGACCTTTACGGCCACGTCCCGCTCCAGGACCTCGTCGTGGGCTAGGAAGACTTGCGCCATGCCTCCGCCGCCCAGAAGCTCGGAGGTGACGTACCGGCCGTTGATGGTGGTAACCTTCTGCATGAATGCCCTTACCTACCCATACGAAACAACCGACGAAACCGGATCAATATCCCCCCGTCTCCAACGCCGGCCGGGCCGGGAGGAGCGGACGCGCATGGCATTCAAGCTGCCGATTGAGGGCGGGGCCGCCGGAAGGCCAGACTGCCCCGTCGGTGGCGAGCAGGCCGAGGGCGATAGCGGCGGTCCAGGACTGCTCGCCGGAACCTAGCGGTTCGCCGGTGAAGGGCTCGAAGTACTCGGCGAAGCCGTTCCCGATCGCAGAGGCGCCCGACCCGGCCGGGGCCCGGCGGGGAAGATCGCGGACCTCGCCGACGCGCTGCTGGAGTTGCGGGTGGCGGACTTCGTCCCCTTCGCCGAAGACCCCCGGACCGTCGAGGAGCTCCGCGCGACGACGGGCGCCGAGGTCTTCCACGGCACCGTGAGCAGCTTCCTGGGCCCCCAAGGAGCGCCGATGGGCGCCGCCGGGGCGTTACAAGCCCCCGCTCCTTCGACCGGCGTTCCCGCGCCGCGGACGGCCCCGGTATTCACCCTCCCGCGTATCCATCCACCGAGCTTCGCGAGAATTCCGCGCTGAAAGGCTCCAGATCGGCCGTTTACCGCATAGATAAGCGGAGAACCGGGTCATCCCCGGACTGCCGGCAGAGACTGTCTAAAAAGGGGTAGTCCAGCGTCGGTAACGGGGGTAAGGGTGAGAATAGTAAACAGGCAAATCCCAACGACCTCGGGTCTGGTTCTGATAATAACCATTATCTCTAGCAATCCGCCCCCTCTGTTTCCGATAACGCGCGTCTCTGGTATCGTTAAGCGCCTGAATCCGTTTCCGATAACAGGGAGGAGGGTGCCGTGGGGGCGTCTACGGGGGATCGTTGGGCGGGCGTAAGGGCGGAGTACGAGGGCTGGCTCTCGCGCCAGCCGCTCTCCGCGAACACGAAGAGGGCCTATCGGACGAGGGTGTCTCAGTACCTGGAGTACCTGGAGGGCACACCCGCCGGGTACGGCGACCCGCTGAAAGATCCCCACGCCCGCGACTACGCCGCCAGGGACTTCAAGGCGCACCTCAAGACGGTGAGGAGGGTGCGGCCTTCCTCGGTGAACCTTTCTCTGGCGGCGGTGGACAGCTTCTACCGCTCCATGGGCATGGGAAAGCCCGACGCCAAGCGGGAGGATCTGCCCAGCATCGCGCCGGGGGCGCTCTTGCCGGAGGATCAGAAGCGGTTCCTGCGGGCGGTCGAGAGGAGCACCTCCGCGCGGGATAGGGCGATCGCGAGGGTGCTGTTCTTCGCCGGGCTTAGGGTCTCGGAGTTGGTCGGGCTGGATAACGCGGACGTGGCCGTGTCGGCGCGCAAGGGGCGGGTGATAGTAAGGAGCGGGAAGGGCGACGCCTACCGGGAGGTGGCGCTGAACGCGGAGGTGCGCGGGGCACTGGAGGGTTGGCTCGCCGATCGTAAGGAAGAGTATCCGAATCCCGACGGCGAGGCGCTGTTCTTGAACCGCAAAGGCGGCAGGCTCTCCGGCAGGGCGGTGGACCTGATCGTGAGGCGGTTCGGCGACGAGGCGGCCATCGAGAAGCCCGTCTCTGCCCACGTGCTTCGTCACACCTGCATGACCAACCTGGTCAGGGCCGGGAACGATTTGGTGCTGGTGGCGGAGATAGCAGGCCACAAACGGCTGGAGACGACGCGCCGCTACAGCCTGCCCTCCGAGGCCGACCGCCAGGCGGCCATGGAGAACATCCGGGTCGAGTACTGAGGCGTGGAAGGCCGGGTGAAGGCGTAGGTTGCCCGGGGAATTCCTTACCGGGGAGCAGAGAAACTCCTACGGGCGCTACGCGGGCGAGCCTTCGGCGGAGCAGCTAGCAGGCTACTTCCACCTCGACGACGAGGACAGGGCCCTGATCGAGAGGCGCCGCGCCGGGCACAACCGCCTCGGCTTCGGAGCACAGCTCGCCACGGTCAGGTTCCTGGGCACCTTCCTCACCGATCCGACGGACGTACCCGAAGGGGCCATCGCCTACGTGGCCGGGCAGCTTGGCATCGAGGACGCGTCTGTTTTGCATCGTTACACCGACCGTCCCGCCGCCCACCGCGAGCACGCCGCGGAGATCAGGCGCGTTTATGGGTACAAGGTGTACGGCGAGGCGCCGGAACGCTTCGGGCTGGTGCGCTACCTGTACGGCAGGGCGTGGCTCTCGGCGGAGCGCCCGGGCGTGCTCTTCGACCTTGCGACCGCGTGGCTTGTGGAAAGGAAGGTCCTGTTGCCGGGGCCGACGGTGTTGGAGCGGCTCGTGGCGAGGATCAGGGATCGCGCCAACAGGCGGCTCCACCGCGTGCTCTCGGGTCTCGTGGACGAACATCAGAGGGAGAAACTGGAGCGGCTTCTGGCGGTCGAAGCCGGCACGCGGCAGACGGCCCTCGACCGGCTGAGGCGGGTCCCGACCCGGGTGAACGGTGCGGAGCTGGTGAGGGCACTGAACAGGCTCCGGGAGGTGCGCTCCCTCGGTGCGGGATCGTTGGATCTCTCCGGGATACCGCCCGGCAGGGTGGCGGCCCTCGCGCGGGTGGCGGCTTCCGTGAGGGCGCAGAGCGTGAGCCGCATGCGCGAGGAGAGGAGAATAGCCACCCTCGCGGCTTTCGCCCGGGTGCTGGAAGCCGGGGCGCAGGACGATGTCCTGGACCTCTTCGAGAGACTCGTGGGGGACCTCGTCTCTCGCTCTCGGGGCGCGGTCCGCAGGGAGCGCATGCGGACCATAAAGGATCTCGACGCCGCGGCCCTCGCTCTTCGGGACGCTTGCGAGCTGCTGCTCGACCCCGAACTTGCCGACGAGCACAAGCTCGGGGAGCTGAGGGCAGCGATCTTCGAGCGCACGGGCGAGCAGGATCTCCTCAGAGCGGTCGCGAGGGTGACAGAGATAGCGTGCCCTCCCGAGGAAGACCACCA
>JAUJMB010000031.1 GCA_030447045.1 Rubrobacteraceae bacterium
CCCCGGACATCGCCGGCCAGGGTGTGGCCAACCCCTCGGGCGCCATCTGGGCCGCGGCCCTCATGCTCGAGCACGCCGGCCACCCCGAGACGGGCCGGAGGATCCTCGCCACCCTCGAAGACACCATCGAGTCGGGCACCAGGACCCGCGACCTCGGCGGCACGGCCGGTACGGACGAGATGGCCGACGCCGTCGTAGACAAATTGCTGACGTCCGAGTGACCCAGGCCGACAGCCCGGCCTCTTTTCGAGGCTTTTGGGCCACCCCATCCTCGGCCACAGGGAAGGACCGATAACACGAAGCCGGCGGGAACCTCGCCGCCAGGGAGCTCCGCGAACCGAAGCGTCCGCTTACGAACCGTCTTTCGGCAGCCTCCCCTCCCACCTCCACCGCAAGGCGCGCGTCAAGGCCTTTCTGATGTCCCGTCGCGCGAGCAGCGCCGCAAAGGCGAGCACGAAAAGTACTCCGGCGACGGCCACTTCGGCCCATTCGCCGGTAACCAGGCCGGCTCCTAACCCCACCGTGAAGATTTTCGGGGCCGTCGTCAGAAAGGTAACGAGTACGTAAGAGCGTAGGCGCAGCTTGGGAGCCAAGCCGGCGGCGAGGCTGACGAGATTGTACGGTATGGGAACCACAACCCTGAAGAAGAGCAACTCCTGCCAGCCTCCGAGGCCGCGGTCGAGAACGCCATCCACGCGCGCCATGCGGCCCTCTCCTACGACCCGCGCCACGACGGGCCGGCCCTTCCATCTCGAAAGGCAAAACAAGAGGCAACCACCCAACGTGTCCCCGGCCGCGGTCAGGATAAACCCCCAAAAGAGCCCGAAGAGCGAGCCCGAGGCCACGTTGAGCGGGTAGCCGCCCCAGGGCAGGAAGATGAAAGTGAGCGCCTTCGCCACCAGGTACGTTAGCGGGGCCAGGGGACCCGACTGCTCGACGAGCTCCCGCAGACGCAGACCCAGAGCCTGCGTCTGGTCCATGAGGCCCGCCAACCCTTCGGTGCCGCCGAGTGCCCGAACCACAAGGAACCCTACCACCGCCAAAACCACCAGCGCGATCAACCCCACCATCAGCAGACTGCGCCTCGATCTAGCCGCCCTTCCAGTCTGCATCCGACCCTTCATTGTCCGCCCCTCTCCTCTCGTGTATCCTTGATGAGGTGCAAATGAGTCTCAATATCAGGCCTAGAACGATAGGGGCTCCGTGAGGTTTTTGCAAGCAAGCTCGCGGCGCGAATCCACGGAACGGTCGGACGCCGGGGTGTTTGTTACCGGCCCTGGATCTTCGAACAGTCCACGCTGGAGCAAGGCGGTCAACCTGCTGACGATCGTCGTACTTGCGGTGGGGCTGCCTATGCTCGTCGGGGCGCTCGGCGGCGGCGAGAGGTTGCGGGTACTGGTAGAGCAGTCGGGTCCCCTGGCCCCGCTGGCGTACGTCGCCGCGAAGGCCGCGGTCACCATCGTCGCGCCGCTCAGCGGCGTCCCGCTCAAAGCGGCGTCGGGCACCCTTTTCGGATTCGGAGGCGGCTTCGTCTACTCGGTGCTCGGCGACGTAATCGGAGGCTGCGTGTGCTTTCTGGCCGCACGCCACCTGGGACGAGGGTTTTTAGAGTGGTTCATGTGGGACGACCGCATGGCCCGCGTGCCCAGCATCGTAGGCCGCGGAGTCGGCGGCTGGCGAGAGCTGCTCTTCTGCAGGGTAACCTTCTCGGCGGTATACAACCTCTTGAGTTGTGCCGCGGGCACGACCAAGTTGCCCTTCTGGCAGTACCTGTCCGTGACCGCCTTAGGCGGCATCGTCCACACCGGCTTCTTGGTCACCCTCGGGGCGAGCGCCGCGCTCAGTTGGAACGAGCGCCTGGGGGCTTATGCCGGGATCGCCGTGTTGGCCGTGTTGGCGCTGCTCGGAGGGCGTCACCTACGACGCATCCTCGGCGGGAGGCGGGAGCCGAAGCGATGGACGCCAGAGGCCGGACGTGAAGGATCCAGGACCGAGACCCCGCGGGCCGAAAAAACCTCCGCAGCCTGACGGTTCGTCGAGAGCTAATGATACACGCGGGCTATCCACCGCAGCGCCAGGCGAACCACGGACGGTAGCAGGGCCCGGACCAAGGGCAGTATCCGCGTCTGTACTCCGATATGCACCTCCGGCCGGAACCGCTTTACGGCGCCGATGACCGCGACGGCGACGTCGGAGGGCTCCTTCATGAAGCGCCTGGCCCAGGTCTCCTCGACCGTGGAGCCGGACGTCTTGAAAAAGTTGGTGTTGCGCACGGCGGTCGGGTACACGGTGGTAACGGCGATCCCGTACTCGGAGAGTTCGGCCCGAAGGGTCATGGAGAGCGAGTCGAGCGCCGCTTTGGTCGCGGCGTAGTTGCCCGAGTTCGGCACGGGGAGCTTGGCTACCACCGAGACGATGTTGACTATGTGGCCGCGGCGGGCGGGCACCATGTGCTCGAGCACGGCCTTCGTGGCGTGCACGACCCCCATGTAGTTGGTCTGTACTTGTTCCTGTACCTCGCTCACGCTCGCCTTGAGGAACGGCTTGTGCAGCCCGTAGGCGGCGTTGTTGATCAGCACGTCCACCCGCCCCCAGCGCTCGGCGGTCGCCTCCACGAAGTTCCTGACCTGATGCTCGTCCGAGACATCGGCCACCATCGTGAATACCTCACCGGCGGTTCCCTCGAGTCGCCCGCGCGCGCTCTCGAGACGGTCCTCGAGCTTGTCGCAGACGGCCACCCGGCAACCTTCCTCGGCGAAGGCCCTAGCGGTCTCCGACCCGATGCCGCCAGCGCCGGTGATCATGACCACCTTGCCGCGCAGGTCTACCATGGATCAACCCCCAAGGTTCTCGATCCCTCCGGCCATGGACGTGGTGCTTCGGGGTGGGGGCAACGCTCCGCAGGGGCCGTTGTCGGGAGGAATGCGGGCGAGCACCAGCGTACCATCCCGCCGACCCGAAGCTTCATACCCCGCC
The DNA here is from genome assembly GCA_030447045.1 of Rubrobacteraceae bacterium. The sequence goes on from JAUJMB010000031.1 coordinate 2,977, forward strand.
ACCGGGAGGCTCGTGCCCCCCGGGAGTCGGTGGTCCCTGCGCCAACGTGCCCCTGGGACGCCGCGAACGCAAAAACACGGCCCCCCCGGCCATAAGCATCCCCCAAATCAGCGGCAGCCAGAGCAAGGAGAGAACCCCCCCCGGCCATTCGAATCCCAAACCCTCGCCCACCCAGTAGGTGCCGAAACCCATGAGCAGGGTCGACGCGATGAACTTGGCCGGTTTTACGGGCACCCGCTCCAGCGACGCCCTGAGCCAGAAAGCGACGAATACGAGGGCCACCGAGGCGACCAGCGCCCCGCCGATCGCCTCGGCCCAAGCCCCGCCGGCCGTGCCCAACCCGATCACCACGATTGCTATCTCGAAGCTCTCGAGGAGGCTGCTCTTGAAGGCCATCACCCCGGCAACAGCGTCCCAGCCTCCGCGACCGCCGTTGCGCGCCAGCCGTTCCTGAAGACGAACGTCATCGTCGGCAGAAGGCTTCAGCGTCCCACCGTAGTATTTCGTTACAGAGCGTGCCCACGCCTGCCCGAAGCCGAGCAGGATCGCCCCGGCGATCAACTCGAGCGGACGAGCCGGAATCAGGGCGAGGCCACGCCCCACCACCAGGGCAGCGACCGCCACCAGCGCAACGGCGCTCCCCGCTCCCACCAGGGCATTGCGCCAACCGGCGACCCGACCGACCACGAGCACCACCGCCAAAACCTCGACCAGCTCGATCAGGGAGCCAACGAAGGCCGCCAGGAAGACCGCCCAGCTCAAGCTTGATCCCCCCTGGTGGCAAACCTCTCCGCGATTCGCCGAATCACGCCAAGGTCTTCTGGAGCTCGACGGTAAGTATCCCTAGTCCCACTGCCTACGCACCCTTCAGCCACGCCTTCCCACAACTTTGACATTGAGATCCATTCGCAATAATTGCACGGCGGCCACGATACACGCACCGGGTGGCGAACGCAACCGGTGCGTGTCGAAGACCCCCTTGAAGCCTCCCCGGGAGCGCGTCGACACCTGCTGCGGAAAAGGAGGCGGAGCATGCTGGTCGCAGGCGGGCCTCTTCGGCCATCTTCAGGGCTGCGAGCGCGGCGGCTATGAAGCCGTGGGTGGCAAGGGTCGTTTGTAAGACCTCCGCGGACTCACGCCTTGGCGGGTCGCGAAGGCCCGGCTGCCCGTCAGGCACGATCGGAATCAGCCGGCGCTCCTACCCTGATCTCGCCGGGACCATCCTCGTCGGCGGGTACGAAACACCCGAAGACCGCCGCCGTTCGTCCCTCGCGCAGGGCAGTCGGGTCCGTCCTCTCCCCCGTTCGTCGCCTCGCGTATCCCGGTCGGATTCCTGACGCAATCAAAGAAAGCAACACCAAGGACTTTCGCCGCCAACGAGGGTCTCGCGCGACGCGAACGGCGGTGCGAAGGCCCGGATCGTATAGAATGGCGGCGATTTTTCGGTGCGGGGAGGACGCATGAACGTGTACGGCATAGACGTTGGAGGGTCGGGCATAAAGGGTGCTCCCGTGGACACGCGGTCGGGCGAACTCCTGACCGAGAGGGTGCGGGTCAAGACCCCCCGGCCCGCGACGCCCGAGGCGATAGTTCGGGCGGCGGTCGAGGTGGTCGGCCAGTCGGGGTGGGACGGGCCGGTCGGGTGCGGCTTCCCGGCCGTCGTCAAGGACGGCATAGTGCACACGGCCGCGAACATAGACGACTCGGCCATCGGGTTCGACCTCGGCGGGGCGCTGAGAAGCGAGCTCGGCGCGGCCGTCGGCGTGGTCAACGACGCCGACGCGGCGGGTTTGGCCGAGATGCGGTGGGGCGCCGGGCGCGGCGTCGGGGGCGTCGTCCTCATGCTCACGCTCGGGACCGGCATCGGCACGTCCCTGTTCGTCGGCGGCAGGCTCGTCCCCAACACGGAGCTCGGACACATCGAGATCCGGGGCCAGGACGCGGAGCACCGGGCCGCCGACGGCGCCCGCAAGCGCGAGGACCTCAACTGGAAGCAGTACGCCGGGCGCCTAGACGAGTACCTGCACAAGATCGAAGACCTCCTCTGGCCCGACCTGATCGTCGTCGGCGGCGGCATCAGCAAGAAGGCCGAGAAGTTCTTCCCCCATCTCACCGCCCGAACCGAGATCGTCACCGCCAAGATGCGCAACGAGGCCGGCATAGCCGGCGCCGCCCTCGCCGGCATCCCGGATAAAGAGACCGCGAAGGTGGTCGAGTGACCGGGCTTTAAGGATGGTAGGCGCCGCCAGGGCCTGAGCGGCGTCCCCTGCGAAGTACGGGCTCATGGGGCGTTCGTCGAAGGTTTTGATGCGCGTCATACGCCGTTCTTGTGGTCGGCCAACACTTCGTCGATCACCCTTCTGGCCTCTTCCGCCATCATGGGGTTGGTGTCGATGTGTTCGGCGAGCGTGATCAGGCCCTTCCACAGCGTCCAACCGCGACCCCGCGCCCACGTTGCGTCGTCCGGCCCAAGGGCTGCCCGGAACGCGACCCGGCTCTCTCCCCGAAAGAGGGTCCACGCGATCGCCAGGTCGCACGCGGGATCGCCCACGCCCGAGGTACCGAAGTCGATGACGGCGCTCAACCGGCCGTTCCTGACCAGCAGGTTCCCGAACGCGACGTCCCCGTGGAACCAGACGGGATGACCGGCCCACTCTGCCCCGAGCGCCGCCTCCCACGCCGCGAGCGCGGCCTCGGTGTCGACCCTGCCGTCGAGGGTGGCGATCGCCTGCCGGGTCTCGGCGTCGTAGACCGTCAGCGGCCCGCCGCGGAAAAAGTTGTGCCGTCCGGGCGACGGCCCGCCGGCGGGGTCGATCCGCCGCAGCGCATTCAAGAACTCGGCCAGCGCGACCGCAAACCGGCGCAGATCGGCGATGCGTTCGAGGGTCGCGGTCTCGCCTTCGAGCCAGCGGTATACGGACCAGGGGTAAGGGTAGCCCTCGGCAGGTGCCCCCTTCGCCAGGGGGACGGGGACCGCGAGCGGGAGGAGCGGCGCGAGCTTCGGCAACCATCGTTGTTCTTTCTCCACCTGCAGCGCGTATTGCGCGGCGCTCGGCAGCCGCACCGTCATGTGCGCGCCGAGACGGAAGGTTCTGTTGTCCCACCCGCCGACCTCGACCGGGTCGACGGGGAGGTCCGCCCACCGCGGGAATTGCGAGGAGATCAGGCGTCGCACGAGGGCCGCGTCGATGCGCACCCCGTCGGGACGCGGGTCGCCGGTGGTCATAGCATCACCCTTCGCAGCTGATAGCTGGGACCCTACTTTATCGCGGCCATCACCTCGGCCCGGCGGGCCGGGTCTTCGGCGAGGAGGCCGCGCGCGGCGGACGTGACGGCGGTCGTGCCCGGCCTCCAGGCGCCGGTGGCCGCCATGCAGGTGTGCTCGGCCTCGACGACGACCAGGGAGCCCGTGGAGCCGAGGCCCTCGTGCAGCGCGTCGGCCACCTGGGCGGTGAGGCGCTCCTGGAGCTGGGGCCTGGCCGCGAGGCCCTCGACGAGGCGCACGATCTCGGAGAAGCCGACGACCCGGCCCGCCGGGAGGTAGGCCGCGCCCGCGCGCCCGATCATGGGCAGCAGGTGGTGCTCGCAGACGCTCACGAACGGGATGCCGCGCATCAGGACGAGATCCCTGGCGGACTCGTCGAAGGAGACGTCGAGGTGGCGAAGAGGATCCTCGTGGAGCCCCTTGAAGAGCCGGGCGTAGGCCTCGGCGACCCGGGCGGGTGTCTCCCCGAGGCCATCCCTGGTTACGTCCTCGCCGATGGCGGCGAGGATCTCGCGCACGGCCCGCTCGATGCGGGGCCCGTCGAGGCTCCGCCCCTCCATCCCGCTATCCCCGCACGATCCCGGGCAGGCCACGGAGGTCGGGGAGGACGTAGGTCGCCTCCGGCGCCTCCCGGTCCTTGCGGGCCACGTACACCGAGTCCACGCCGGCCTCGGAGGCCCCGCGAACGTCGGAGACGGGGTCGTTGCCGACCATGACAGCCCGGTCGGCGGTGACGCCGGCGAGCCTGAGCGCCTCGTCGAAGATCTCGCGCCGCGGCTTCTCGACGCCGAGCACCGCGGAGGCGACGATGCCGTCGAAGTACCCCATCCAGCCCACCTCTTCGAGGACCTTCTCGAGCTCTATGTCCCAGTTGGAGACGACGTAGAGGGGGACGGACAGTTCCTTGAGCTCCTCCAGGACCCCAACCGACTCGGGGTACGGGTTGAAGGAGATCCTGCGCTCCGCCACCTCCGCGAGGACGTCCGAGGGGGCCGCGATGCCAAGCTCCTCCGCTGTCCGCTCGGCGTTGCGGCGCCGGAACCGCGCGAGCTCCTCCGCGGTGCGGTGCTCTATGTTCTGCCGGATGTGCCGCCGCAGGCTCGCCCACACCGGCCCGGCCGCCCTCTCCGCCGTCAGGCCCCCGTTGTCACCGGCGTAGTAGGGAGAGAGATCATCGACGTAACCCTCCACGTCGAGGTCCACCCAGAGCAGCGTCCCGTCGACGTCCAGAAAGACGGCGTCGTAGCGCATCCCGGTGCCACCGCCGCGCGTCATCTCGGGTTCCCCGCCAACGTCTTGCACCTCTCTCGCCACTTCTGCACGAACAGTTCGGGGAGTATAAACCGCGGCCCCGTGCCGGGAGGTGAAACCGTGCCCACCGAAACCTGGAGCCCATGGGCGGGGGACCCACCACGTCAGGCCGGCTCAATGATCGTGTTGGTCGTGCGTACGGCGATGAGGACACAAGAATGCGCGTACACTGGTAAAGGTATTAGGGAGCGCCATATGGTTTGGGGGGCGAGATGAACGGAGCGCTACGCGGGTCAGAGGGTCTCGGTGTGACGGAAGGAATTCACCGGTCGGTAGACTTGGCTCGCGAGGCGGCCCGAGGCTACGGCAACACCCAGGTGGACACCGAGCATCTGCTGTTGGGGCTTCTTCAGCAGAGAAGAGAGCGGAAGAACTTTGTGGCGTGGTGCCTCAAGGAGTTCGATGTTGACCTCCGCAAGGTGCGCGGGCAGGTAGAGCGCATGTGGGCGCCGGGCGTAGGAGCGGGCGAAGAAGTGGAGCTCCCGTTCACACCGCGCTCGAGAAGGATTGTAGAGCAAGCCCAGCGGGAGGCGCGGCAACTCGGTGACGAATACCTTGGCACCGAGCATCTGCTGTTGGGGCTTTTGGAGGAGCCAGAGGGTGGCGCAGCACAGGTTCTCTCCGACCTGGGCGTGGATCGCGCCCAAGCCCGGCAGACGGTCATGCGTATGCTCGGCATTGACGAGTGAGAGGACGTCGCGAGCGACGAGGATTCTACTGTATCGGGTCGATTCCCCTCCTCCGATACGGCTTTAGTGAATAGCGAAGCGCTAGCTGCTCAAGACCGTGGAGTGGGAAGGCGCGTAGGCTCACTTCCAGCGCGTGAACACCCGACCCTGTGGAAGACCCTCAGTTCGAAGGGTCGAAAACACCCTCCTTTCACGCACTCGGGTGGATAGAGGCCAAGAGCGGTGACCGCAGCAATCGCTCGCGCCGGCGTGATCGAAGGAACGCGCAGCGCCTCAAGCAACCTGCCCGGTGATGTGTGCTTGCGCCTTCTCCCAAGACTGCGCGCCGATAAGGCGTCCCATCTCCCTGCCCCTCAGGTCCCCTTCTTCGAAGTGGATGCCACCGTAGCGACGAGAGACCCCGGCCTCGTCGGCGGCATCGGAGAAGGTGGCCCACGACAGGGTCACGTCCGCTTTCGGAACCGTTCCGGGCTCGACGGCGGAGCTTCCAGCCTTCAGTGTTTTCGAGGCACCGAAGGCGTCGCTCCCCGTAAACCTCTCGAGAACCTCGGCGGCCGCCGCGCTGAACGTACTGTGCCCGGAGACGTACTCAGGGAAGGGGGGCGTTACCACCGACTCCGCCTGGTAGGGTCGCCAGTCCCCACCATCGATCTTTCCTGTGCCCTTGTTGGGGCCGGCCCACGCTCTGACCTTCTTGCCCTTGAAAAGGAAGCGTATGGCCGTCACGGGGCGCACGTAGTCCCAGTGCCTCTTGGCCTCCCAGCAGGCGATGCTGGCGTCGAACACCGCGTTCGTCATCGCGAAGAACATCTTGACATCGGCGTCGAGGTCGTGGTTATCCCTCCCAGAGACGTGCTGGGCGAAAAGGGCCCAGTGGCCGGGGGGCAGCTCCGACGAAGGACCGTCCGCCCAGTACTCGGCTACGACCTTCTGCTTGTCGGTAAGGTTGGCGCTGTAGTCGAGGACCTGGTCCGCCTGCTGGCGGTAGTGTCCGGGCGGGTGGGTCGGGCGGGGGTCGGCGGGGCGGAACTGCGAGGCCGACTTCAGCGCGAAGGGGGTGACGAGTCCCCAGTGCGGGGCGATGTACCTCTGGACCACGAAGCCTCCGTGCCCGTCGGACACACGCAAGGGCTGCCAGTGGTTGGCGTCGTTGATGTGGTCGGGGTCGTTCACCGGCTCGTAGCCGGTGTAGTCCGAATAGGGCCCCGGGTGCAGGTCACCCAACTGGTTCGAACCGTCGCCGTGCCTGAAGGCAATCACGGCCTTTGCTGCAAAGTTGCCGATGCCGCTGGGCGTGTTCTTGTTGGCAGACGTGTCGCTTGGATCGTAACCCAGGCTGCTCAACAGGTCATTAAAGCGACTGGCTTCGGTCGGGTACAAGTCCACGAGCGCGGCCCTGGCCGCGTAGCTGATCGCCTCGTTCTTGTTGGCGAGGGTGTGCTCGGCAACCGGACGACGGAGCGTACCACCGAGACGAGTACCGACCGCCTGGGAATCGTAGGCAGCCCACGCATCGTAGATGCAGGTGTGCAGTATGGCGAGGGCGCGCGCCACCATCGGAGGCCCCGGGTGGGTACTGCGTATCGCCTCCAGAGCTGCCTCATTCCATCGAACAACGTTGGTCTCGCTCATCTTCGTCTCCTTTCTCTTGTGCTGGGCGACTCGCTCTATGGATGCTCCGTTTCCAACGGCCCCAAGAGGGTACGCAACCCATTCATCTTGGATGTCCTCGATGAATCGAGAATGAGTTTCGCGGTGAGTTCGCAATGAGATTGGTCTGACCGCCCCGAGATGGCCTCGGGGTGTACATGTAGCGGATACCCGCGCCCCAATACTCGTGGCGTCTGTCGGGGCGCTCCTACGCGGTGGCGCCGACGACGGCCCACCTTCGGCCGCGGAAGCGCGCGCCGCAGGTGAGGAGACGGACGAGCATCAGGATGTTCAGGGCGGCCCAGACGCCCGTAACGCCGAGGCCGAGGATGGGCGCGGCGAGGGCCAGGGGGGCGAAGATCAGGAGGGCCGAGAGCATCGACCACTTCAAAAAGCGGGTGTCGCCGGCCCCGATCAGGATGCCGTCCAGCGCGAAGACCGCCGCGCCAACGGGCTGCATGATCGCGAACAGTGGCCATAGGTCCTTCGCCCGCTCGACCACCTCGGCGTCGCCGGTGAAGGCGCGCGGGATCGCCCCGGTCCCCGCGAGGAGGGCCGCGCAGAAGGCGCAGCCCACGGCGACGGACCAGAAGATCATGCGCCGGGCCGCGGAGTAAGCCCTGCTGGCGTCCCCCGCCCCGAGCAGTCGCCCGACGAGGATCTGGCCCGCTATGGCCACGGCGTCGAGCGCGAGCGCGAGAAAGACGAAGAGCCCGAACGCGACCTGGTGCGCCGCCAGCGACGCCTCCCCCATCCTCGCCGCGACCGCGCTCGCCAGCATAAACGAGAGCAGGAGCGCCCCCGTCCTCACGGCTATGTCCCCGCCGACGCGCAGCAGCGGCCGCATGGTCGTCCATCTCGGGCGGCGCGAGTCGGCCGGGGCGCCGAGCAGCCAGTAGACGAACGCGAGCCCCATGCCAACCTGTGCGATCACCGTCCCCCACGCCGACCCCGCCAACCCCCAACCGAACCCGTAGACGAAGAGGACCTCGAGCACGGCGTTGGCCACGTTCGCCGCGACCAGTATGATGAGCGGCGTCTTCAGGTTACCCACGCCCCGCAGGAACCCCTGGCCGGCGAGCGCGACCATCGCGAAGGGCACCCCGAGGGCGGAGACGCGCAGGTACGCGACGGACATCTCGGCCGTCTCGCCCCTCCCCCCCATCGCCGCGACCGCCGGGCCCGCCAGAACCAGGATGAGGCCCAGCAGCCCCGCCCCCAGCGCCACCGAGAGCCACAGCGCCTGGGCGCCGATCCTGCCCGCCGCCGCGACCTCCCCCGCCCCGTGCAGCCGCGCCACCCGCGCCGTCGTCCCGTAGGTGAGGAAGTTGAAGAGCGTGATGGCCGTGCTCAGCAGCGTCGCCGCGATGGCGAGCGCGGCGAGCTGCGGCGTCCCGAGGTGCCCCACTATAGCCGTGTCCACCAGGACGTAGCTCGGCTCCGCCGCCAGTGCCCCCAGCGCCGGCAGCGCCAGGGCGAAGATCTCCCGGTCGAAGCGCCGCCCGTCGAAGTTCCGTGCCTTGCCCTCCGTCAAAGGGTCTCTGCGTCGAGGCCGTGCCTCTCTGAGAGCTCGCGCATCACGTTATCCACGGCGTCCGCGGCGGCGTCGGGGACGTAGAAGTACGCCGTCTGCGGGAAGCGGTCCTCGTCGGGCTCGGCGCGCGCGAACCGGTAGTCGACGCCCAGCCGGTCGAGGGCGTCGCGGACGGCCTCAAGCGCCGCCTCGTCCTTCACGTTGTCCACGCGCAGCATCGTCTGTCCCTCCACGGTTCAGCCCCCAAGGTCGAAGTCGAGGAAACGGCCGTCCTTCTGGATCAACTCGCCGTCGGCGTAGAGCTCGCCGCCCTCGCGCAGGTCGCAGACGAGGTCGGTGTGGACGCTGGAGTCGTGGACGCCCCCGGTCTCCTTGTACGAGCGGCCGATGGCGAGGTGGACGGTGCCGCCGAGCTTCTCGTCGAAGAGGACGTTGGCGCTCGCCCGGCCTATGTTGTAGTTGGTGCCGATGCCGATCTCGCCGAGGAATCTTGCCCCGGCGTCGGTGTCGAGCAGGCTCTCCAGGTACTCCCCGCCCTTCTCCGCCCCGGACTCGACGACCTTTCCGTTCTCGAAGCGCAGCCGCGCGCCGGCGACCTCCCGGCCCCCGATGGCCGCCGGCACCCCGAAGGTGACGTGCCCGTTGGCCGAGTCCTCGATGGGGCCGGTAAAGACCTCCCCGCACGGCATGTTCCGCCTCCCGGACGAGTTGACGAACGTACGCCCCTCGACGGAGAGCGTCAGGTCCGTCCCCGGGCCCACTATGCGGAGCTCCCGCGCCTCCTCGAGGCGCTCTTTTAGCCTGGCCTGTTCCCTGGACTTCTCCTGCCAGTAGCGGACCGGGTCCTCCTCGTCGAGGCCCATGGCGGAGAAAGCAAAGTCCTCGTACTCGGCGAGGCCCATGTTCGCCTCCTGGGCGAGGGCCGCCGTCGGGAAGAGCGTGAGCATCCAGCGGTTCTTCTGCAGCATGATCTCCGAGAGCGGCCGGTTCAGCGCGGCGAGCCTCTGCTGCTTGGCCGGGTCCACGTTCGCCAGAGCCCGCGTGTTCGACGGCGCCTTTATCCCGATCTCCGCGTCCGCCTCCTCGGCGACAAAGCGCCGGATGGACGGTATGTTCTCGTAGTGAACGTCCCTGGCGTGCTCGAAGAAGAGCTCCTGCATCCCCGGAAGCCCGAGCTGCAAGACCGGCACGGCCCCGACCTGCAACAGCCTAACGTAGATGGCCTTGACCAGCGGCTCGGCCCCGGTCTCCCCGAAGACCACCACCTGCTCACCCTCGCCCGCCTCGATCGAGTAGTCCACGAGCACCCGCGCCAGCTTCTCCAAACGTCTGTCTATCAAAGGGGTCCTCCTCGGGTTTCGACTGCGGGAGAGCTTATCAGGAGGCCTCGGCCGCCGTCCCCCGCAGGCCGTCCCTGGTGTAACCGAGCGCCGCGCGCATCCTCTCCAGGATGACCCCGGGGTCTGGCGTCCCGAGCGGCCACGGCTTGAGCTCCAGGCTGACGGCGCCCGGGTAGCCGTCCGCGGCCAGCGCGGCCAGGAACGGCCCGAGCGGCAACTTCCCTTTGCCTGGCAGCCGGTGCTCGTCCTTGCCCACGACGAGGTTCGAGTCGGAGAGGTGGACGTGCCGGAGCCCATCGGCCAGCGCCTCCCGCGCCGCGAGCAGGTCCACCCCGCTCGCCCCCACGTGGCTGGTGTCGAGCGTCACCTCCCCAATTCCGGCGAGGTGCTCCGGCAGGTGGCAGCTCCCGCGGCGCACCCCGAAGAAGCCGGGGCCGTTCGCCGGCATGTTCTCGACGGCGACGGTGACCTCTTCCCTGGCCGCCGCGAGCGGGCCCTCCGCCCAGCGGCGCAGCGGGCGGCCCGGGGGAGGCGGGTGGGCGACGACGAGGGGGCAGGAGACCCTGCGCGCCAGCCGCGCGCTGCGGACCAGCGTCTCCTCCCGACCCAGGCGCCAGGCACCCCCGTAGATCGGCGGGTGCAGGGCCAGGATGGGAAGCCCATGCCTCTCGACCAGCCCGGCGAGGTAGGCCGGCTGGTGGGTGTCCCAGCGGTCGTCCATCATCACCTCCACCCCGTCGAAGCCGGCCTCGGCGGCCCACCCGAAGACCCTCTCCAGGCCGAAGGGGTGGAGAGATCCTGTGCTGAAGACGACCGGAATCGCCACTAGCGCCCGCCGCGCCGGATCTCGAGCAATCGCCCGAGCGTCGAGGG
>JAUJMB010000165.1 GCA_030447045.1 Rubrobacteraceae bacterium
GGCAGGAGCTTCTTGTAGTCGTCGCGCATCGTCAGGATGCAGCTCGGCTCCAGGCCGACGAGGGGGACGCCGCGCTCGATGAGGGGCGTCAGGAGGTCGAGGTTGCGCCTGGCGTTCTTTCTGGCCTGCTCAACGAGGCCCTCGGAGAGCATCGGCCGGCCGCAGCAGACGACCTCGGGGAGCAGCACTTTAGCGCCGACGGCGGCGAAGAGGCGGACCGCGCCGGACCCGACCTCGGGCCGCTGGTACTCGTTCCAGGTGTCGTTGAAGAGCGCTACCTCGACGGGACCGTCCCCCTGCGGCAGCCCGGGAAACCGCCTGGAGAACGTATCGTGCGTCACCCCCGGCAACGTCCGGCGCGGGTCTATGCCGACCAGGGCCGCCGCGCGCCTGGCTAGGCGGGTCTTGCCTACAAAGTTGAAGAGCGCGGGCGCGCGGGAGGCGAGCGCGAGTTGGGTCCGGATGTGACCTGCGGCCCTCTGGCGGAGGGAGAAGCCGTACTCTTTTCCCGACTGGTAGAGGACCTCGGTCTTCATGCTGGCGACGTCGACCTGGGAGGGGCACTCCGTCTTGCACGCCTTGCACCCGACGCAGAGGTCCATGACCTCCCGCATCCGCTGCCCGGTCATCGCCTCGGGCGGGAGAGTGCCCTCGAGCACGGAGCGGAGCATGTTCGCCCGCGCCCTCGTCGTGTCCTGCTCGTCTAGGGTGACCATGTACGAGGGGCACATCGTGCCGCCCGTCTTTTTGCGGCAGAAGCCGCTCCCGTTGCAGAGCTCAACGGCCTTGGCGAACCCGCCCTGCTCGGAGAAGTCCAGGCCCGTCGCCACCGGCAGGCGCCTGCGGCCAGGCCCGATGCGCAGCTGGGTGTCCATCTTTGGCGGGTCCACGATCACGCCCGGGTTCATCGTCCCCTTGGGATCGAAGAGCCCCTTCACCTCGGAGAACGCTTCCAGGATCTCCGGCCCGTACATCCTTCCCAGGAACTCCGAGCGGCTGAGGCCGTCGCCGTGCTCGCCGGAGATGGAGCCGCCGCACTCGACGACGAGGTCGGCGACCCTCTCGCCGATGCGCCGCATCCTGGCCACGCCCTCGGGGTCGCTCGTGTCGAGCGCCGGCCTGACGTGCAGGCAGCCGACGCTCGCGTGGCCGTAGAAGCAGGCCCAGGTGCCCGCGTCTTCCACGATCTCCTCGAACCTCACCACGAACTCCTCGAGCCTCTCCGGCGGCACCGCCGCGTCCTCCACGAACGCCACCGGCTTCGCCTTCTCCGCGGTGCCCAGGAGCAGCGGCAGGGTGGACTTGCGGAGCCTGACCGTCTGGTACATCTCCGCCTTCGTGCGCAGCGGCGCCACTGACCGGGCCCCGACCTCGCGGGCCACCTCCTCTATGCCGGCGAACCTCTCGTCGAGGTCGGCCCCGGTGCCGCTCCACTCGACGAGCAGTATCGCCTTCGGCGGCTCCGCGTCGGGGCCGCCCTGCAGAAATCGGGTCGAGTCCCTGTACGCAGGGGTCTGCCGGGCGCGGCCTATGGCGACGTCGTCCAGGAGCTCCACAGCAGAAGGGCCCATCTCCAAGAAGCTCACCGTCGCGCGGGCCGCGGCGGCCAAAGTGTCGAACTCGAAGGAGGCAAGCGCCCGGGCCTCGGGGAGCGGGTGCAGCCGGAACTCGGCGCGGGTCACCACGGCTAGCGTGCCCTCCGAGCCGCAGACGAGGCCGGTGAGGTCGAGGGTGTCGCGGTCCACGAGGGCGTCCAGGCCGTAGCCGGAGACGCGCCGGATCATGTCGGGGAAGCGGCGCCGGATCTCCCCCTCGTGCCTCTTGCCTATCTCCATCGCCCCGCGCAACAGACGCCCCTCGGCGTCGTCCCTCCGCGCCCGCTCCTCCGCCTCCCGCCGCGGCATCGGGCGCAGGTCCACCGTCTCCCCGTTCGGGAGCACGCACCGCAACGAGAGTACCTGGTCGGCCGTGGTCCCGAAGACGAGGCTGCGCATCCCGGCCGAGTTGTTCCCTACCATCCCGCCCAACGTGGCGACCTCAGAGGTCGAGGTGTCGGCCCCGAAGACGAGGCCGTGGGGCTCCACGAGCGCGTTCAACTCGCCCTGGACGACGCCGGGCTCGACCATGCAGCGCCTTCCCTCGATATCTACCTCTATCACACGGTTCATCTCGGAGACGTCGAGGGCGAGGCCCGGGGCGGTCGCCTGGCCGGCGAGGCTCGTCCCGGTGCCGCGGGGGGTAACGGAGAGGCCGAGCGTGCGGGCGGCGTCCAGCGCCAACCTCACGTCGTTCTCGGAGCGGGCCACGACCACGCCGACGGGTTTGCGCAGGTAGATCGAGGCGTCCGTGCTCCACAGCGCGCGCGAGGCCTCGTCCGTGCGCAGGTACCCCCGCAGGGCCCCATCGAGTATGGCGTGCAGCCGCCCCGAGATCTCCTCTTCCCTCTCCCGGATCATGCCCGCAGTATAGTACGGACGACCGAAGGACGGACCCGAAGGGGGCCAGGGCTGGACGCGCTCGGGGTGATGAGCTTTAACGTGAGGGGCTCCTTCCGCGACCTCGACAAACGGGAGGCCCGCTGGGCGGCCCGCGCGGCGAAGAACGTCGCGACCATAGACCGCCACGCGCCGCACCTCGTCGGCCTGCAGGAGTGCCAGCGCGGCAACCTCTCCACCTACGCCAGGCGCCTGCCCCGGTACGGGCGCATCAGGGGTCCCAGGTACGGAAACGCCCCGCCCTACGACTTCAACGCCATCCTCTACGACCCGGCCCGCCTGGAGCTCCTGGAGTCGGGCGGCTTCTGGCTGAGCAAGACGCCTCACAAGCCATCAAGAAGCTGGGAGACCAGGGTGATCCGCTCCGCCAACTGGGCGCTCTTCCGCCCGGAGGGTACCAGCCTCCCCCTCCTGCACCTGAACACGCACCTCGACCACAAGAGCGCCGCCGCCCGCCGCAACGGAAGCGCCCTCATCATCCGGGAATTGGAGAGGCTGCTCCAACACCACGGGCCGGAGATCCCGGCCATCGTAACCGGGGACTTCAACTGCCGCCCCGGCACCCCCACCTACGAGGGCTTCGCGAACGCGGGCTTCGTCGACACCTTCCTCGCCGCCGGCAACACCGACGACGGCCGGGCGAACACCTTCCACGCCTTCCGGGGGCACCTGTTCCGCGACCCCAACCCGAGAAGGGGCCCGAGGCGCATAGACTGGGTCCTGCTAAAGGACCCCGCTGCCCACCTCAGCGTCGTCTCCCACGACATCCTCCGCGACGAGACCGACCGCCCCCCCTACCCGAGCGACCACCACCCCGTCCTGGCACGGCTCACCCCAACCGATCAGGCCCAGGAACCCACGATCATGCAGACCTGAACCTGTAAGAGGTCCATGCCCCACCCGAGCAGATGCTTGGACTCGAGATCTCCCAGAGACGACGAGAGGGGCCCCGCGAACGGGACCCCTCTCTTCAAAACCCTGACGGCTGAAACCTGATACCTCTACCTAAGCCGCCCCGCGGAGGACCGGGCCGAACTCGCCGCTGGCGAGCATGCGCTCGGCCTCGCGCTGGAGCTGGCGGACGCGCTCCCTAGAGATGCCGAGCTCGTCGGAGAGCTCGGCCAGCGTCGCGGTGTCGCGGTCGCCGAGGCCGTAGCGCCGGATCAGGACGTGCTGGTGCCTCTCGGGCAGGCGCTCGACGGCCTCCTTGAGCGAGCCGAGCTCGATGTCCCCAATCACCACGCCGGCGACCTCGGCCGCCTTCTCGTCCTCGATAAGCTCGCCGAGCTCAGACCCGTCACCGTCAGACGAGAGCGGCTGGTTGAGGCTCGTGGCGTCGGGCATGGCGCTCTTGACGTCGAGCACCTCGGTGACGGTCCACTCCAGCTTCTTGGCGACCTCCTCGTCGGTCGGCTCGCGGGTGAGCTGCGCGGAGAGCTCGTTGTAGGCGCGGGCCATCTTGCGGATCTTGTCGCCCATGTGCACGGGGAC
>JAUJMB010000166.1 GCA_030447045.1 Rubrobacteraceae bacterium
GTAAGTGCAGCGATGTATGTAGCCGAGTGGTACTAATAAGTCGAGGGCTTAATGGACAAATATTGGATCGTAAGCTATGCAGTTTTCATAGATCAGGCGCGGCTAGCGCCCGGGCTTTACAACCGAATATATCCTTTTGATTAAGGGTGACGATAGCGGCGGGGATACACCTCTTCCCATTCCGAACAGAGAAGTTAAGCCCGCCAGCGCCGATGGTACTGCAAGGGAGACTTTGTGGGAGAGTAGGTCGTCGCCCATTTTTCTTTTAGCTGGTCAGCCGGTCAGCTTGTCAGCGGTCAGCCAAGGGCCGGGGCAGGCGGGGCCGGTTTTCTTTTTGCCCGGGACCCGGGCACAGTCGGGTTTGTTGTATGGTGGGGCTTTGGAGATAGAGAGGAGCGGGTGTGGCGAACACGGAGCTTGACGAGGGGTTTGTGCAACAGCAGCGGCAGCGGCTCGAGGAGCTGCGCGAGGAGCTCACGCGGCTGCGCGACGGCCTCGAAGGGGATCAGCAAAACCTCGCCGAAGACGAAGGGGATATGACCGAGCACGACCGGGGAGACATGAGCCAGTCGCTCTTCACGCGCGAGGTCGACGCCACCGTCGAGGAGCAGGTGGAGCGCCGCCTCCGGCACGTCGAGCGCGCGTTGCAGAAGATAGAGGAAGGCACCTACGGCCTCTCCGACGAGAGCGGCGAGCCCATCCCCCAGGGTCGGCTCGAGGCCGTGCCCGAGGCCATCCGCACCGTCGAGGAGCAGCAGCGGTCCACGGAGACGTACGGGCCCAGGGGTGGGCAGATCTAAGCGCCCGTGCCCCTGGCCCGGCCGGATATAACCTGAAGCGCGGCTCGCTGGATGCCATCGCTGTGTAGGGAAGCGGCTTCCCCCGTCTACGCGGCCAAGGACCGCGTCGGGAAGGCGGGCGGCCTCCGCCTCCCTTGCCGGTCCAGACGGGCGGTATAATTTCCCCGTGAAGCGATTCGAATATTTAGACGAGGGCGGTAGGGATCGGCCCATCTTCCGCAGCGACGTGGAAGGGCGCCCGGAGGCGCCGACCCACGAGCCGCTAAGGCCCGAGGGTGGGCCGTGGTCCGTGGTGAAGAGGCTGCTGGCGCCGCTCGCGGCGGTCGGCTTGTTGCTCGCGAAGTTCAAGGGCTTCGCGCTGCTGCTCCTGAAGGTCAAGTTTTTGGGGACGGCGCTCACGATGGTCGTGAGCATAGGGGCGTACGCGCTCCTGTTTCCCGTGTGGTTCGCGGTGGGGTTCGTGGTCTTGATCTGGATCCACGAGATGGGCCACGTCTTGCAGCTCAGGCGCGAGGGCATAGCGGCCTCGGCGCCGATGTTCATCCCGTTTCTCGGGGCGTTCGTGGCGATGAAGCAGATGCCCAAGGACGTGCTCGCCGAGGCGCGGGTGGGTCTCGCCGGGCCGATACTGGGCTCGCTCGGGGCTTTGGGCGCCTGGGGCGTCTACGAGGTCACGCAGGAGCCGCTCTTCCTCGGGCTCGCCTACGTCGGGTTTTTCTTGAACCTGTTCAACCTGCTGCCGATGCTGCCGCTCGACGGCGGGAGGGCCGTCGGGGCGCTCTCGCCGGTCTTCTGGCTCGTGGGGGTGCTCGGCGTCGTGGGCCTGCTCTTCGTCAACCCCAACCCCATCCTCATCTTTATAGCCATCCTGGGCGGGATGGAGCTGTGGCGGCGGTGGCGGGCGCGCCGGACGCCAGAGGGAGAGGCCTACTACGCCGTGGAGCCGAAGAACCGCCTGCTGGTGGGCCTCGTGTACTTCGGGCTCATCGCGCTCCTGGCCTTGGGCATGGCGGCGACCTTCGTGCCGGACCCGGCGGCGCTCCGGTAGCTTGCGGACCATCCTGTACACCGGCAAGGGCGGCGTGGGCAAGACCAGCGTCGCTGCCGCGACGGCGCTCAGGGCGGCCAGGGATGGGAAGAAGGTGCTCGTGATGAGCACGGACCCGGCCCACTCGCTCTCGGACGCCTTCGACGCGCCCATCGGGCCCGACCCGAAGAAGATGGCGACGGGGGTGTGGGCCCAGGAGATGGACCATACGTCCATGATCGAGGAGAACTGGGCGCAGATACAGGCCTACGTCTCGACGGTCTTCGAGTGGCAGGGCGCCAACACGCTCGCCGCGGAGGAGCTCGCGATGCTGCCCGGGATGGACGAGCTCTTCGGGTTGCTCATGGTCCGGCGGCACCACCAGGAGGCCGCCTACGACGCGCTCATCGTGGACGCGGCGCCGACGGGGGAGACGCTCAAGCTCCTGAGCCTGCCGGACCAGATGAACTGGTACGTCGAGAAGATCCTGCCGATACAGCGCCGCGCCGCGAAGCTCGTGCGGCCTTTCGCCAACAGGACGAAGTCCCTGCCGCCGCTGCCCAAGGACAGCGTCTTCGCCGCGGGCCAGAAGTTCTACGAGGCCATAGCCGGGGTCGAGGAGATCCTGACGGACCGCAAGCGGGCCTCGGTGCGCCTCGTCGTGAACGCGGAGAAGATGGTGGTGGCGGAGGCGCGCCGGGCCTACACGTACCTGAACCTCTACGACTACGGGGTGGACGCCGTAGTCGTCAACCGGCTCTTGCCGGACACCGTGACGGACCCGTACTTCGACGGGTGGCGGGAGGCGCAGGGGCGGCACATGAGGAGCATCGAGGAGTCGTTCTCGCCGATCCCGATCCTGACGGCCCGCCTCTTCGACCGCGAGATGTTCGGCCTGGAGGCCCTGGGGGCCCTCGCCGACGACGTCTTCGACGAGACGGACCCGCTGCCGATGCTCTTCGAGGGGGCGGCCCACGACGTGGCCAAGACGGCGGACGGGTACGAGGTGGTTTTCAACCTGCCGCTGGCGGAGAAAAGGGAGGTAGACCTCTCCAAACGGGGGGCCGAGCTCTTCGTCAAGGTCGGGAGCTACCGGCGCAATATCCTGCTCCCGGACTCTTTGGCCCGGCTCTCGGCCGCGGGGGCGAGCGTGGAGGATGGGCGACTGAAGGTGAGGCTTACGGATGGCCTTTAGGCGGCGTGGTAAGGGCGGTCTGCTCGGCGTGATCGCTTACGTCGCGGTGCCGGGAGAGCGGCGCAAGAAGGCGACCGTCCACTTCCGCCGGGCGGGCTTTGAGGCCCTGAAAGGGGTCGCCGCGCTTGCGCGACCGGAGGCGGGAGCCGGCCAGGAGGAGCCGGTTCGGGAGCGGATAGAGGTACGATGAGCGACGGCAAGGGCATCCCGGAGAGCGGCGGCTCGGGCCCCTCGGGCAGGGCCCGGGTCCTGGGCAAGGTGGCCGAGGTCGCGCGCCGGGAGGCGGGGTTGGTGCTGCCGGCCGCGAGGCGCGCGGCCGGGCACGGCATAGAGGCGTTCCTCAAGAAGTTCTCCGAGGAGTACGCCAAGGAGCGCAGGAAGAAGCGCTAGAGATCACGGTTACGGGCGGTTCGCGGTTTGGCCTCGCGGGGCGCCGGTAGTAAGATACGTTTAACAGATTCTAGTAAGCACTCACGGGGGCAAAACCTATGTCGGAAAACGGGCGGCAGACCGGGACGTTCAGGGTCAAGAGCGGGATGGCCCAGATGCTCAAGGGCGGGGTCATCATGGACGTGGTGAACGCCGAGCAGGCGAAGATCGCCGAGGAGAGCGGCGCGGTCGCGGTGATGGCGCTGGAGCGCGTGCCGGCGGACATCAGGGCCGACGGCGGCGTGGCGAGGATGAGCGACCCCGAGATGATCTCCGGCATCCAGGAGGCCGTCTCGATCCCCGTGATGGCGAAGGCCCGCATAGGCCACTTCGTCGAGGCGCAGGTGCTCGAAGCGCTCGAGGTCGATTACATCGACGAGTCCGAGGTGCTGACGCCCGCTGACGAGAAGCACCATATAGACAAGGCCGCCTTCGAGGTGCCGTTCGTGTGCGGTGCGACGAACCTCGGGGAGGCGCTCAGGCGCATCGGCGAGGGCGCGGCCATGATCCGGTCCAAGGGCGAGGCCGGCACCGG
>JAUJMB010000167.1 GCA_030447045.1 Rubrobacteraceae bacterium
GCGGCCTGATTCTCTCCTGATCACGCTTCTCCTCCTCGTCCCGAGTCCCCACCCGGGTTTCCCTCGTTGGCATTCTCTCACCCGTTCGCCCACTACCCAAGCCGTCGCCCTAGATACTCGAGGCTCTTACGCACCTCGACGACGGGGCCTCCGCCCTCCGGCGGTTCGGCCTCGACCACGGAGTCCTGCTCCAGCACGTACCAGCCCCCGTAGCCCGATCCTTCGAGCCGGTCCACGACCCCGCCGATGTCCACGTCGCCGTCGCCGAGGGGCCGGAACGCGTTCTTCTGGGCGGCCTCCTTGAAGCTGAGTTCCCTGGCGGCGAGCCTCTCGGCGACCTCCAGGTCCACGTCCTTGAGGTGGACGTGGTTGACCCTGGGCCCGGCGAGCTCGGCGATCTCGACGGGGTCGCTCCCCCCGATGGCGAGGTGCCCCGTGTCCAGGCAGAGCCCCATCTCCGAGCCCTCCAGGAAACGCTTTAGCTGGGCGTCGCCCTCGATGGCGGTCCCGTAGTGGTGGTGCAGCGAGACGGCTATGCCGCGCCGGTCGCAGATCTCCCCCACCGATCTCAAGGACTCGAACAACTCCTCCCACGCGCCGTCGTCGAGCTCGACGAACGGCCCGAAGTCCTCGGAGCCGGACATCGTGGCCAGGACCACCACGTCAGCACCTGCGGCGGCGAAAAATTCGGCACGTCGCTCGACGAGCGCCAGGTTCTCCTCGCGCCGGTCCGGATCGTGCAGGACCGCCGGCACGAAGCCGCCGACGAGGCCGAGGCCGTACCCGTCCAGGAGGTCCGAGACCTTGGAGGGGTCGGGGGGCAGCAGGCCCTCGGGTCCTGCCTCGACGGCGGGAAGGCCGAGCGAAGAGGCCTCCTTGAGCACGCGGTCGGCGGGCATCTGGTAGCCCCAGTCCGGGATCTCGATGACCCCCCAGGAGACCGGGGCGCCGGCGATGCGCCCGCTCACCGGGCCACCGACCCTTCCTTCTCGTAGAGCGCCGGCTTCTCCGGCACCGTCACGCCCTCGGGGTTCCCGGAGCGTATGGACGCGATGCAGGCCTCGGCGACCACAAGCGAGGCGTAGCCGTCCCAGGCATCCGGCGCGGGCGGACGGCCACCTTCTATGGACCCCACCCACTCCTGAAGCTCGATGGTGTACGCCGGCTCGAACCTGTCCAGCCAGTCGCCGTCCACCTTCTGGGAGAACGAACGGTCCAGGCGCACCGTAGCACCCGACGGGGGGGCCGTATAAGCCGTGCCGTTCACGCCGACGACCTCCACTCCGACCTCGTAGCCGAACTGCGCGTCCACGTTGACCTCTATCGTCGCCAGGCGCCCGTCGGCGAAGGTGAGCTGTATGAGCTGCAGGTCGTACGCGCCCTGTCCGCTCCCCGTCGTGTTCAGGCCGCGGACGAAGACCTCCTCGACCTCGCCGCCCAGCATCCAGCGGGCCGAGTCGAGGTCGTGGATGGCCGCGTTGATGACCACCCACTTGGAGTCGACGCCGGGCGGGATCTGGGCGTTCCTGTGCCAACCCTTGAAGAGCACGGGCTCGCCGATGGCGCCGGAGGCGGCCACGTTCTTGACGTCAACGTGCTGCGGGTCGTAGCGGCGCATGAAGCCCACCTGCACGAGTTTCCGGCCGGCCTCGATCTCCGCCTCGACGATACCCAGCGCCTCCTCGGGGCTCGTGGCGAGCGGCTTCTCGCACAGGACGGGCTTCCCGAGCCGCAGGCACTCGTGCACCAGCTCGGCGTGCGTGGGGTCGGGGGAGGCGATGACGACGGCCTCGACCGTCCCGTCCCGGATCATCTCCCCCGCGTCCCCGAAGACGGCGGCGCCGCACTCCTCGGCGACCTTCCCGGCCCTACCGGCGTCCACGTCGGAGACGGCGACCACCCGCGCCCCCGCCACCTTCCGGTGCAGGCAGTGGGCGTGCATCCCGCCCATGCCGCCCGTACCCACGACGCCCACCGCGATCCTCTCGTCCCCCCCGCGTCCTTCGTTCCCCAAATTGCCCCCCTTGCTTTCGGTGTGCCCGCCAGGCGAAATCGTCATCGCGCTGCGCCTTCCCGCGTTTGCTGGGCGTCCCTGTTCTGCCAGAGCGCGTTCATACGTCCGTACCTCTCTGCCACAGAGGCGACGAGCCCCTCGTCGTCGATCTCGCCGGCCAGCCAGCGGCGGCCCGGCTCCCCGTAGATCGAGCGCCCGATGGCGAAGCCCCGGCACAAGGGCTCTGAGGCCGCGGCGGCGAAGCTCTCGGCGAGCCTCTCCTCCTCCAGGGTCTGCCCGAGGACCAGCAGCCCCGCGCAGTACGGGTCGTGCTTCCTTACCATGTCCCCGATCCTGGTCCAGACCTCGGGGTCCGGGTTCGGCGGTACCTTCCACCACTCGGGGCGGACCCCGATCTCGTAGAGATGCCCGATCAGCCGCGCCACGCTCTCGCCGTCGTAGGTGGTCCCGGGCGAGGGCTGGACCTCCAGCAGCAGCCGCCGGTCGTTCGCGAGGCACGCGTCGTAGAGTTGGAGAACCCTCGCTTCCTGGATCTCCTTCGTCTCTTCGTCGTCCTCGGGGTGCACGTACAGGTTGCACTTGACGACGTGCTCCTCGGGCCAGGCGCGCAGGGTTGCGGCGACGTTCGGGCCGCCGACGAACTCGACGGGTCGGCTCTTCGCCACCTCGACGGCGCGCGAGATCCAGGCCCCGCTCCCCGTCAGCTCCTCCAGCGCCTCGTCCCCGTAGACGTCGTCTATGAGCACACCGGCGGCCTCGTCCCTCTCGGCCACCCGCCGGAACGCCCGCCCGAGGAGCACCTTGAGCCCGCGCAGCCGCCCGCGGTCCACCCCTAGCCCGTCTGCGACCTCCTCGAGCTGCCAGCGGTGGTCCACCGCCAGAACGCGCAACTCCTCCGGGTCGTTGCGCGTCGTGGCCCGGTGCAGGTGCTCGAGCCACGCGTCGTCCCTCAGACGCCGGGGCTTCTCCTCCAGGCCCAGGAAGTACTCCAGCTCCTCCGTCGTCGCCATGGCCGGGGAGCACCCGTGCCTGGAGACGACGATGGCGCCGCACGCGTTGCCGAGGCGCAGGCACTCCTCGGGCGGCTCCTCACGCAGCCAGCCGCTCAGGAAACCGCTCATGAACGCGTCCCCAGCCCCCACAGAGTTGAAGACCTCCACGGGAAAGCCGGGCACCCTGACGCCGTCTTTGAGGTCCTCCGGTATGGCCTCGGGAAAGACTATCGCCCCCATCGCGCCCACCTTGAGCACGACGGTCGCATCCGACAACCCGCGGATGCTCCGTAGCGCCTCGCGGGTATCGGTGGATCCGCCGGCGATCCTGACCTCCTCCTCGGTGCCCACCACGAGGTCGCAGTCGGGCAGCACGGAGCGGTAGACCTCCGTCACCCTCTCGCTGGCGACGAACATCTCCCCGCCCTGCTCGTGGGAGGCGACGCCCCAGAAGACGGGCCGGTAGTCCAGGTCGAAGACCACCTTCGTCCCGCCCCGCCGCGCCGCGTTTATCGCCTTTACGGTGGCGGCCCTGGCCCCGGGCCGCGAGAGGGGCGTGCCCGTCACGAGCAGTGCTTTGGAAGAGGCGATGAAGTCAGGGTCCACGTCCCCTTCTTCGACGGCGAGGTCGGCGGCGTCGCCGTAGGCGAAGAGCCTCGGGAAGTCCTCTATGGACCTGACGGCGAGCAGGACGTACGGGGTGAGCTTCTCCGGGTCGGACCGGACCTGGCTGACGTCCACCCCGTTCTCGGCCAGGGTCTTGCGCACGAAGCGGCCCATCTGCTCCTCCCCGACGCGGGTGAGCATGGCGCTCTTCACGCCGAGCCTCGCCGTGCCGACGGCGATGTTCGTGGCGCTGCCGCCGACGTACTTGCGGAAGGACTGGACGTCCTCCAACCTGGACCCATCCTGCTCGGCGTAGAGGTCCACGCTGGTGCGCCCGATGCACACGAGGTCGGGACCGCTCA
>JAUJMB010000168.1 GCA_030447045.1 Rubrobacteraceae bacterium
AGCACCTCAAGATGGAGCTCGACAAGCTGCGGGGGATGGGCGTGGAGATCGAGACTTTTTCGGGCTCGCCCGGTGTTCGGGCGCGGGTCGGCGACCCGGTCGCGCTCTCCGGGGCGGACGTCTCGACGCTGCCCTTCCCCGGCTTCGCCACGGATCTGCAGGCGCAGATGATCGTGCTCCTCACCCAGGTCTCGGGGACCTCCATCGTCACGGAGAACGTCTACGAGAACCGCCTGCAGGTGGCCGAGGAGCTTAATCGCATGGACGCCGGCATAGACCTCTTCGGCGGCCACCGCGCCCTCGTCCGCGGCCCGCGTCGGCTGGAGGGGACGATCGTGCAGGCCCCCGACCTCCGCGGCGGCGCGGCCCTCGTCATGGCCGGCCTCGTCGCCGAGGGCACGACCGTGGTCGAGGGTGCGAAGCACATCCTTCGCGGCTACGAGCTCTTCGAGGAGAAGCTCACGGGCCTCGGCGCCACCATCGCCTTCGAGGCGGGCGCCCCCGTAGCCGGGTAGCGTTCTTCGGCCAAGACGGCGCCTTCAGCCCGCTTTGGCCTTCGGCCCTATAGAGTTCTTGGGTCTGCCTTGACTCGGGCGCGGGCGGGTTTGAAACCCGCCCCTACGATGGGGTGCCGGGGATGGATGACCGGCGCGTTTTGGCTGGGGGGCTGGGGACGAGGCCTCTCCCGTTCGCATACTGCTTGGCTTATAGAGTAGACTCTCGGGGTTGATCGCTTGGGCTTGTGGAGGCGGGATCTGGCGGTAGTCGAGAACAAGACGGAGGTGCGCGCGCTTACCCGTCAGCTGGTGCGCTACCGCTCGTACACCCCAGGGGTCGCGCAGTCGGCGATGGACTTTATAAACGGGTGGTTCGGGGCCAGGGGCCTGGAGACTACCCGCTACGGGGGCGCGGGTCCCAAGGGGGATATGACCACCCTCGTGGTGCGGGTGGGATCCGGCGAGCCGAAGATCCTGCTCCACGGCCACGTTGACGTGGTCCCGGGCGAGGAGGGGCAGTTCGAGGCCCGCGAGGAGCGCGACGAGCTCTACGGGCGCGGCGTCTACGACATGAAGGGGGCGCTCGCCGCCATGATGTACGCCGTCGAGGATCTCAGGTCTTTAGGCCCTGAGGCGACGGTGGAGCTCCTGATCGTGCCCGACGAGGAGCAGGAGCACGGCGGTCCGACAGGGGCGGAGATCCTCATAGGCCACGGCCACGTCGGGGACTTTCTCATCACCGGTGAGCCGACGGACTTCCACATCGGCACGCAGGCCAAGGGGGTGCTCGACCTGCGCGTTACGCTCAGGGGCAAGAGCGCCCACGGCTCTCAGCCCTGGCTCGGCAAGAACGCGGCGCTGCTCGCCTACGAGCACTACCGCCGGGTCCTGAAGCTCCCGTTTGCGTCCGAGCGGTCGGACCTCTTCCCCTACCCTAGCGTGAACCTCGCCAGGATCATCGGCGGCGACGTCCTCAACCGCGTCCCCGACCGCTGCACCTACGACCTCGACATCCGCTACCTGCCGGGCCAGGACCCGAAGGAGATAGCGCGCCAGATCCGCTCGGTTGACCTCCCCGCCGAGGTCGAGGTCCTCTTCGGCCGCGAGCCAACGTACGTCTCCCGCGCCAACCCCTACGTCAAGACTTTACGCGAGGTCGCCGCCCGCCACTTCCGCGGAAACCCCGTCGGCGTCGGCCGCCACGGCGCGAGCGACATCGTCTACTTCCAGCGCGTCGGCATCCCGGGCGTCGAGTTCGGCCCCGTCGGCGGCGGCCACCACGGCCCGAGCGAGTACGTGGTCACCGACACTCTGGAGGCCTACAGGCAGATGATCGTGCAGTTCGTGCAGATCGTCGGCCGCAACGGCAAGGGCCGCCAGCCCGCAACGCCGCCGTAGATAAGGTTTCAGGCATCAGGTTTGAGGGGCCATAGGGCGAGGCTGTCATGCTCGCGGCGGCCTCCCCGGGGCCAACCGGGATCGTAATGCCGGGCTCCAGGCCGCCTACCGCGCCCCTGGAACCTGACGCCTAACTCCTACCCGCTCGAGTCGGCCTCCCGGAACGGTTCGGCCTCTCCGCGGGGTGATGCGCCTCCGGCCATGGTTGGTTCTGCCTCGGCTTCGGCCTCCTCCTGGGATATCGCGCCGCCGGAGATTGCGACGATGTCGTTCTGTATGGAGGAGATCTCGCCCCCCACGCTCGCCCAGACCCCGATGGAGAAGCCCTCGTCCACGGGCTCTCCTATCTTCTGCTCGTACTCGACCTCGTCGCCCTCGGAGACGAGCGGCGTGGCCGGGTTCAACAGGCCGCCGCCGAGGGGCAGGTTCACGCCCGAGATCCTGCCGACGAGCGAGACGACGCCCTCTTCGGGGCACTCCGTCTCTATGGAGGCGTACTCCTTGCCCTGCCTTCCCCTCTGGATCAGGAACAAAGAGTTGGTCATCCGGCGCACGTAGGCGTCGTCCTCCCCCAGGACTTCTATGGCCACGTCGTGCAGGTATGGCCCGCCGTCCAGGACCGAGAGGTGGGCCGAGTTCTCGACGTCGACGCCCGCGATCCCGAGCACCTCGCCCACGGATGCCCCTATGGGCGCCTCGTAGACCCTCGTCTGCACGTCCTCGCCGTAGACCGTAAAGAACTTGGTCGTGAGCGGCCTGCCGAGGAAGAGCGCGTTGTAGACGTTGAGCAGGGTCTCCGAGTTGTTGACGACCTTGCCAACGTCCGGCGGCATCCCCGGGCGCCTCATGCCCTCCGGGGTGTCCACGAACCGGGGCACCCTGGTCTCCGTGGCGTGCTTGACGAGGGTCTTCTCCTCGCCGAGGGCGTAGGTGTTCGGCACGTAGCGGATGTCGAAGACCTCGCCGTCGCCGGCGTGCTCGGCGTAGCCGGCAAACCACTCCCGGTCCTTCTCGTGGACGCCCAGAGAGATCTGCTCGAACCCGAAGATCGTCTTCATGGCGTCGAAGAGCTCCAGGAACTCCTCCAGGTGCTCCTTATGCAGCAGCTTGTCCCCCCAGTAGCCGGGTTCGCTCTCGGTGGCGTTGACGATCAGGTGCGGCTGGGGAGCTTTGTACTTGAAGTAGGTGGGGAAACCACCGCCGCCCGCGCCGACGATGCCGGCTTGGCGCATGATCTCGACGGCGTCCTCGACGCTCAAGGCCTTGACCTCTTCGAGGCTGCGCTGCTTTATCTCGGCCACGATCCTCCGCCCCCGACTGGTCGCTCTACGGGTTGACCTCGACGCCAGGCGCGGTCGTCGAGTAGTCGAACTCGGCCGCCCGGGTCGCGTAGTGCTGCATGTCCTCCGGAACCTCGTCGCCGGGGTAGATGGCCTCCACCGGGCATTCGGGCATGCACATCGAGCAGTCGATGCACTCGGCGGGGTTGATCACGAAGTGGTCGCCGGCGTCGTAGATGCAGTCCACCGGGCAGGCCCCCACGCAGGCCGTGTTCTTCGTGCCGATACACGCTTCGGTTATGACGTAGGCCACGCAGGCCCCCCTTTTGGCGCCGATTTTCCCCAAAAGTCAGTCTAACCAACCGGAAACCCCTGTCAACAGAGGGAGAGACCGTCGGCGGTGGAGAACGGCGGTCCTCGGCCGGCGCATCCCGTTGCGTGCGGACGACCATTATTCGCCCTTTGCTACCGTTAGTTACCGCTTGAAAGTTATTCTCCACAGGGGTATATTGCGGGCAGTTACCGGGTAGAAAGGTTCGGTTTGGCACTAGGTCTGTTGCAGCAGGGCTCTTCCTACGGGATGCTCTACCTTTACGCGGGCATCTTCATGTTGCTGATAACGGGTTTTGTGGCGACGACGTTGGTCTTGGCGCGGTTGCTCTCCCCGGGACGGCGCTCCGGCGCGAAGAACCAGATCTACGAGACCGGGGAGACCACCGTGACGGACCCGTGGCGGCCCTTCCCGGTGCGCTACTACGTTTTCGCGCTGCTCTTCCTGATCTTCGACGTGGAGG
>JAUJMB010000169.1 GCA_030447045.1 Rubrobacteraceae bacterium
GGCAACAGCGTCATCACCTGTGAGTGGAACGAGACGAGCCGGTAAGGCGAGAAGGTCATGTTGGAGACGGTGTTCTTTCGCCGCACCTCGCCGTTCAGGACCGTCGCGACCTCCAGCCCGTCCACCTCCCCCACCTCGTCTGGCGTCAGGAGCTCCGGGCCGAAGGAGAAGAAGGTGTCGAAGCTCTTGGCCCGGGTCAGGTAGCGGGGGTTCCTGCGCAGGATGTCCTCGGCCGTCACGTCCAGAACGGTCGTGAAGCCCGCCACCACCGAGGGCGCCTCTTCCTCGGAGACGTCTTTCGCCCCCCGGCCGATGATCACGGCGAGCTCCGCCTCGGCCGTCACGCGACCCACGCCCTCGGGCAGGCGTATCGTGTCCCCCGGGCCGAGCCTCATGGGTCCGTCATGGTAGCCCATCGCGGTCCGCCCGTGAGGGCCGCGCCGCAAAAAGGGTGCCTGTATACTGCCCCCATGTCCCTCCACGGCGTCCTCCCCATCGCCCTGACACCCTTCACGGAAGATGGGGACGTGGACTTCGCGGGCATCGACGCCCTCGCCGAACACTACCTGGCCTCCGGGGCCGACGGCCTGACGGTGCTAGGCATCATGGGCGAGGCCCACAAGCTCACCGACGCCGAGCGGTTCGCGGTCGCCAGCCGCTACCTCGCGGTCACGGAGGGGCAGGCGCCCCTGGTCGTCGGCTGCTCGGCGTCCGCCACGAGGGTGGCGATAGAGCGGGCCAGGGAGGCCGAGGGGCTGGGGGCAGCGGCCGTCATGGTCGCCCCACCCAACAACCTCAAGAACCTCGAGCTCGTCTTCGGGCACTACAGGGACGTCGCCGGGGCCGTCTCCGTGCCGGTCGTCGTGCAGGACGAGCCGGTGAACACGGGCGTGGTGATGCCGGCGGCTTTCGTCTCGCGGGTGATGAACGAGGTCGAGAACTGCCGGTACGTCAAGCTCGAAGAGGCGCCGACGACCATCAAGATCTCGGCCCTCCTCGATGGGATAGAGGACCCGGACAAACGCGCGGGCATCTTCGGGGGGCTTGGCGGGATGTACCTCTACGAGGAGCTGTCGCGGGGTGCCGTCGGCATCATGACGGGATTTGCCTACCCCGAGATACTCGTGCGCGTCTACCGCCTCTTCTCCGAGGGGAAAAAGGCCGAGGCGCGGGAGCACTTCTTTCGCTACCTGCCCCTGATCCGGTTCGAGGCCCAGCTCGGTGTCGGGGGCGTGGGCATCCGCAAGGAGGTCTTCGCGTTGCGCCGCGTCATCGGCTCCTCCCACGTCCGCCCCCCCGCCCCAGCCCTGGATGCCGAGACGCTGCGCGAGCTGGAAGACCTCGTCGAGTTTCTGGGCCTGACGGAAGGAGAAGAGGGATGAACTTCGATCACACCGAGAAGGTACTCGAGCTTCGGGGCCAACTCGAGTCGTTCATGGAAGAGCTCGTCTACCCGAACGAGGGGACCTTCCACGAGCAGGTAGGGTCTTCTGGGGACCGCTGGAGCACGCCGCCTATCATGGAGGAGCTCAAGGCGGAGGCCCGGGCGCGCGGCCTCTGGAACCTCTTTCTGCCCGACTCCGAGCACGGCGCCGGGCTCTCGAATCTCGAGTACGCGCCGCTGTGCGAGGTCATGGGCCGCAGCCTCATAGCACCCGAGGTCTTTAACTGCAACGCCCCAGACACGGGCAACATGGAGGTCCTCGCCCGCTACGGGACCGCAGAGCAGCAGGAGCGGTGGCTCAAGCCGCTCCTGGAGGGCGAGATCCGCTCCGCGTTCTGCATGACCGAACCCGACGTCGCCTCCTCCGACGCGACCAACATACAAGCCCGTATAGAGCGCGACGGGGACGAATACGTGGTGAACGGCCGCAAGTGGTGGTCCACGGGGGCCGGCAACCGGCGGTGCAAGATCTCGATCGTCATGGGCAAGACGGACCCGGAGGCGAAGCGCCACGAGCAGCAGTCCATGATCCTGGTCCCCCTGGATACCCCCGGCGTGGAGATAGAGCGCACCTTATCCGTCTTCGGCTACGACGAGGCCCCGCACGGCCACGCGGAGATCTCCTTCGACGACGTGAGGGTGCCGGCCGAAAACATCCTGTGGGACGAGGGCAAGGGCTTCGCCATCGCCCAAGGGCGCCTCGGTCCCGGGCGCATCCACCACTGCATGCGCCAGATAGGCGTCGCCGAGAGGGCCTTGGAGCTCATGTGCGAGCGGGTCAAGAGCCGCGAGGCGTTCGGCAAGCCGCTCGCCGAGCAGGGTGTGATCATGGAGTGGATCGCCGACTCCAGGATGGAGATAGAGCAGGCCCGTCTTCTCACCCTGAAGGCGGCCCACATGATGGACACGGTCGGCAACAAGGAAGCCCGCTCGGAGATCGCCCAGATAAAGGTCGTCGCCCCCAACGCGACACTTAAGGTGCTCGACCGCGCCATCCAGGCCTTCGGCGGGGCGGGCGTCTCGGGGGACACACCCTTGGCCGCCTTCTGGGCCGAGTCGCGCATCCTCCGCCTCGCCGACGGCCCGGACGAGGTCCACCGCGCATCGGTGGCCAAGCTCGAGCTCAAAAAGGAGCGCCGCGTCGGCATCGAACAGTCCTACGGCCAGTAGGGGGACGGCCATCACAGACAAAAACTCGCTCCTGCTTGGCATAAAGTACGAGGCCGCGATGCTCGGCGGCGTCCAGGGCGCGCCCCTGGCCCGCATCGAGGAGCAACTCCGGAAGGAGGTCGGCGAGGACTGGAGGACGGACGAGGAGGTCCTAAAGGGCCGCAACGCCGCGCGCCAGGAGCACAGTCTGCCCCCCATCGGGGAGACCGGGAGACGTCCGGCGCCAGAAGCCCCCGACAGGCGCCCGCTGTGGCGCAGGATGCTGGGGAGGTAGCCGTGCTCTACCGGAACTTCGCAACCCAGGAGGAGCTCGACGCCCAGTACGACCTGCGGACGCTCTTCCCGGAGGCGGCCAATCTCTACGAGGCGTTCTGCGGGCGGGAGAGCGGGAAGGCGCGCGAGGACCTCACCCACCACCTCGACGTGCCCTTCGGGCCCACGCTCGCCGAGCACGTGGACCTCTACCCGGCGGGAGAAGGCGCGCCCGTCCTCGTCTACGTTCACGGCGGCTTCTGGGCGCTGCGCACGGCCAGGGAGTTCGGCTTCGTCGCGCGCGGCCCGGTCTCCCGGGGCGTCGCGACCGTGGTGACCAACTACGCGCTCTGCCCCGCGGTCACGATAGACGAGGTCGTCCGCCAGACCCGCGCGGCCGTCGCCTGGGCCTACCGAAACGCCGGCAGCTTCGGTGGTGACCCGGAGCGCCTCTACGTCGCCGGCCACTCCGCGGGCGGTCACCTCGTCGGCATGCTGCTCGCGACGGACTGGCCCGGCGACTACGGCCTGCCACAAGACATCATCAAGGGCGCGACCGCCATCAGCGGCCTCTACGACCTCGGGCCGTTCCCGTACACCTTCCTGCAGCCGAAGGTGCAGCTCACCTGGGGGCAGGTCCAGAAGAACAGCCCCATCCTCCACCTGCCCGCCACCGCCCCTCCCCTCCTCGTCGCCTACGGCGGGCACGAGACCGATGAGTTCAAGCGCCAGTCGGAGGATTTCCTCGCGGCGTGGAAGGAGGGAGGACTTCCCGGAAAACGCCTCGTCCTGCCCGACAAAAACCACTACGACATCGTGGACGGCTTCCTCGACGCCGACAGCCCGCTGCTCTCCGGGATACTGGGCCAGATGGGCTTAGAATAGAGTCGCAGAGGTACACGAGAGTGGGCGGGGGCGCTGTGGCGATAGAGATGACGGGCGGCAAGATCGTGAACGAGCGCGGCACGGTCGTGACCTTCCGCCAGAAGTGCGAGAGTTGCGGCTTCGTCCACGACTGGAACAAGACCACCATCGTCCCGGCCTACGGTTCCAGAAAGGTCAGGGCCTTTACCTGCCCCGAGTGCGGCAACTACCAGGA
>JAUJMB010000170.1 GCA_030447045.1 Rubrobacteraceae bacterium
TCGCCGGCCATGAACGAGGCGGCGTAGTTAGTGGTCGGGGAGGCCTAGACCGGGGGGCGGATAAGATCCCCGAGAGGTCAGTAACGGAGCTCGCGGCCCGGGCTGAGGGCGACGGTCCGGGCGTCCACGGTTACGCCTTCTCGACGATATCGACTATCCCGGACAGGTCTTCGCAGTGGTGCCGCGCCCCGCGCTTCGGGCCGCGGACGAGGATGGCCGGTAGGCCTACCGCTTCCGCGCCCCGCACGTCCGCCTCCGGGTTGTCGCCCACCATCCACGCGGCCTCGGCGCCCTCGACCGCCTCGAGCACGCCGCTGAAGGCCCGCGGATGGGGCTTCTCGTAGCCGCTATAAGCCGAGTCGAAAATCTGGTGCAGGTGCCCGTCGAGGCCGAGGTCGTGGAGGATCCCGGGCAGTTCCGGAACGTGGTTCGAGAGGATTAGGTGCGTCCAGCCGCGCGAGGAGAGCCCGCGCAGCGCGGGTACCGCGTCGTCGAAGAGCCGCCAGTGGCGCGGGTCCAGGTATGCCCGTCGGACCCTGCCCGCCAGTTCTCTTGAGGTGGACGGGTCCAACCCGCCGGCCTCGAAGGCTCCTGCGAAGACGGGCAAGAGCGCGCCCCACCACGCATCGGGCGAGGAGAGCTCCGGGTGGGGGACCTCCGGGGTGTGCCAGGGAAAGCCCCCGCGCAGTCGCGCGCCCAGGAGTTCCCTCTCGAAGCCGTGGGCCGGCGTCGTCTCTTCTAGCACGGCGTGCAGCGCGGAGGCCCAGCGCCCCTCGCGGTACCCGAGCGTCCCGTCGAAGTCCCAGATCAAGAACCGCACGATGGGATTATCTTGCCCCGACCCCAGGGCCCCAACCATCCCGCGGCCGCGGTCGCGCGGTTCGCCCGTAGCCTGCGGGTACTCTTTTCGGTGTATGCTCGGTCGAGGCGAAGGGGAGGGTAGGGGTTTGGGGCCACCGATAATGAGGGATTTCCCCGAGGCTTTCGAGACGGAGCGGCTTGTGATCCGGTCCCCCATGCCGGGCGACGGGCCTGAACTGTATGCTGCCGTGAGGGAGTCGATGGAGGACCTGCTCCCCTGGATGCCCTGGCCCGCGGAGCACGCGACGGTTGAGGACTCGGAGGCCAGCGCGCGAGAGGCGCGGGTGCGCTTTCTGGAGAGGACCGAGCTGCGGATGCACCTCTGGCTGAGGGGGACCGGGACGCTCGTCGGGAGCAGCGGTCTGCACCGCATCGACTGGGGGGTGCCGAAGTTCGAGATCGGCTACTGGTGCCGGACCGGCATGACGGGGCGCGGCTACGCGACCGAGGCGGTCCGCGGCATAGCGGCCTTCGCCTTCGACGGGCTCGGGGCGCAGCGCGTGGAGATCCGGTGCGACCCGCTGAACCGCCCGAGCGCACGCGTCGCGGAGCTGGCCGGCTTTCGCCTGGAGGGCGAGCTGCGAAACGACGCCCGCGGCACGGACGGCACCCTCCGCAACACCCTCGTCTTCTCCGCCATACCGCCGTATCCCGGAAGGCACCCTTCGTGACGCCCCATCGCCGAGACCGGACGAACGGCCGCTGGACCGAGGGGGCGATACTGCGGGAATCCGAGAGCTGGGTACACGTCCCGCCCTCCGGCGTCCTCGACAAGGACGCCGCGCGCCTGCTGGTCCACCTGCCCACAGAGCGGGGCGCGAGCAGCCGCGTGTGGCGCTCGCGTCCGGACCGGGCGGGGGCGGAAGCCCTGATCCTGCGCACCATCGAGGAGTCGCGGGCCGCCGGCGCAACCCGCCTCGTCTGGCACACCGGCGACGCCGTCTCCCCACCCCTCATGGACGACCTCCTCCCGCAACACGGCTTCGAGAAGACCGAAGACCTCGACGTCCTGGCGTTCGAACTCGGCACGCCACGGGAGCCGAAGCTGCCGGATCTCCGCTTTCCCCCCGGCGTCCGCGCCTGGCTCGCGCGCGACGAGCCCGACCTGAACCGCGCGAACGCCGTGGAGGACGCCGTCTCTCCCACCTCACCCCGGGACACGGCGGACACACGCGCCTACCTGCTCGGGCTATCGAACCTCGTCCCCGGCCAGAGACGCCCGGACGACGCCGCCTCTCCCGTCCTCCGCTACCTGGCCTCCGTCCAGAACCCCGAGACCGAAGGGTGGGAGGACGCGGCCACCGCGGGCGCCGAGGTTGCCGGCGAGACGGTCCGACTGTGGGGCGCCGGGACGCTCCCGGGGCACAGGGGCCGCGGCGCCTACCGCGCCCTCGTGGTGGAGAGATGCCGCCACGCCCAGACCCTCGGCGCCACCCTGGCCCTCGCCAAGGCCAACACCGCCTCCTCATCACCCATCCTCAGGGCCGCAGGCTTCCGCCGCGTCGCCACAGAGCGTCGCTACGCCCTGGAGATGCCCGCCCGGGCCACCCTACGGGGGTAACGCAGACAGACCACCCTCGACTAGCATAAACCTACACTTGTACTTTATGCCTTGTGGAACAAAGATTCGTGTTTTGGTTCAGACTCAATATCTTGTGCCGGGTACCGGGCCGCCGAGGACATGTCGTGCGTCGGGGCCCGCGTTGCGAAGTTTTCCTTTTAGGTAACGGCATTTGAGAACGTTGCGCCGCGCGGGCGTGGGTGCTAATAATCCTGGCGGATGGAACCCGCGGCCAGGGGCTCGGTTTAAACCTTGGGTCGAGAGACGGGTACCATCAAGGGCTCTACCGGCAGGGAGGGGTGGTAGGGTCCGGCTCGCGATTCCTCGGGAGGAGGAATCGGTTCGGGCGTTCGGGCGCAAGGTCGCCGGGACGCCCGATTTTGGGGTATCAGGTCGCTACGGCTTCGCCTCCGCTCTCAGCCCGGCGCTTCGCGCCTCCCAGCCGTCAGCTTTGCGGCCGCCCCCAGCTCGTCGCCCTGCTGGCGTCGTTAGGGCCGTGGTCCGGGCCTATCGCGGCGCCCCACGGCGAGAGAGGCGGACCGTTCGGCCAACCCGCCGGACCCGTAGGGGCGGGTTTCGAACCCGCCCGCGCAGAGAACGGTCGATACCCGTCCACGGCTCTCTAACGCAGACGTGGCCCGACGGGCCCGGAACGGTCGAGGGCGAGGCGGGGGCGGACCGGGAGGTGCCGCAGGTGCGGGCTAGCCGAAGATCGGTGCCGCGGTGCTGGTGTAGGCGGTGAGCCAGTGCAGGTCTTCCTCGGTAAAGGGTTCGGTGGAGCGGCGGGTGGCGTAGACGACGCCGACGGGGTGGCCGCCGTGGAGGATGGGGACGGCGAGGGAGTTGGCCCAGCGGGCGTTGGTGCGGGCCTGCGGGAGGCGCCGGGGTCCGGTGACCGTGAGGGTGGGCTGGGCGGTCTCTGTGACGAGCCGAATGACGCCGCGCTCCGCCGCGGCGAGGTCCCCGGGGTCGCCGCCCAAGGGGGAGAGGTCGGGGACGGTAACGAGGAGGACGCGGTCGGCCTTCAGCTCGCGGCGCACCTGCTCGGCGATACTCTTCGGGGGGGCGTCGGGGTCGAGGTTCGCCGGCAGCGAGGGTTTGAAGACGAGGCGGGAGGAGAGGGCGAAGTTGACCGCCGTCGCGGCCAGGATGCCGAGAAAGTTGAAGATCACGTAGAAAGGAAACTCGGCCGAGACGTACTTGAGCAGCGGGTAGAAGACGGCGAAGTTCGCGCCGATGCCCAGGACGGCGACGGGGTAGGCAAGGGCGCCGCGCAGCAGGAAGTGTATGCGGCTGGAGTGCCTGACGTCGCGCCAGGTAAAGGCGTTGTTCAGGAGAAAGTTGCTCAGGATGGAGAGGCCGACGGCGAACATCCAGGCTATGACCTTGTGGGCATCGAATACCTCGGCCAGCGTGACGAGCACGAGGCTGTTGACCACCACGCCCGAAGCCCCCACCATCGCGAACTTCCAGAACCGTCCCGCCGAAGGCACGTACCAGAAGAGGCTCAGTATGTGCGTCAGGTACTCGAGGC
>JAUJMB010000171.1 GCA_030447045.1 Rubrobacteraceae bacterium
ACGGCGTAGGTGTAGACCGTGCCGTTGGTGTCCTCGAGGATTACCTCGTCCCCCTGCTGCATCGCGGGCAGGTTGTAGAACTGGTAGTGACTCTCGGTGCCCGGCCAGCCGACGCGGTGGCCGGCTATGTAGGTGTTGGTAGCGGGCTCCTGCCAGGGGAAGCCGGTCTCCGGAACCTTTATGGCGCCCGCGTCCAGCGCCCAGCCCGAGTCGTCGTTCCTCACCGTGTGTCCGTAGACGCCGAGCCTGGGGACCGTGAGGTACATCGTCGGATCCTCGGGGGCCGGGGGCGTGGCCGCCTGCCTTTTCTCTTCCTCGGCGGCCTTCTTGGCGGCGGCCTCTCGCTCGGCCGCCCGCTCTTCGGCCGCCTCCTTTCGGGCGGCTTCCCGCTCGGCTTGCGCCTCTAGGTCCGCCACCGGCTCGGGGGCGTCAGCCGTGGCGGGGGCGTCGACCCTCGCGACGGGATCACCGCTTACGCCCCCCGGAAGATCGCCGGAGAGCGAGGTCGCCCCGAGCGCGGCCAGCGCCAGCGTGGTCAAGGCGAAGAAGGCGAAAAAGCCCCTCCTTCGCTTCCTCCTCCTGAAGACCCGCATCTCCCTCGAGGCGCGCCCGCTCTCGAAGGCGCGGCCGGCGCCGCGCCGGCCTCTCTTCTGCTTCCTGATAGCAATCATAGGCCTCTCCCGCCCTTGTCCTCCATGGCCTCGTAGGTGTCCTCGTTCAGGACGCCGTCGTAGAGGACCTCGCCGCCCTTCTTGTAGGCCTGGTGTCCAGCGCCACGAGCACGGCAGTGGGCGTGCAGACGACCATCACCCTCGCCGCCGACCACCCCGAGACCCGTCCCCCCGCCGTTCCCGTGGCGCTGCGCTGGTCCGCCCCGGCCAGTCCGGCGGCCGACTTTTGTGCCCGACGCCCCTCTCCGGTTACCCGGCCCCAACTTGTGCCCCCATCGGGCGCGGAACCGCCGGCGCTCGCGCACGCCCCGCCCTCGACGCCCGGGCAACCTAGGCCTCCTCCACCAGCTCGGCCCGGGTGATCAGGCGCTTCGTGTAGTCCGGGAGGGTGCACGTCTGCAGCGTCAGTACGTTCTTGCCCTCCACGGGTTTGGTCACGGAGAGATCGGTGGGCTCCGTGACGAACTCCTCGAAGACCCTGTAGGTGTACTTCGTGCCCTCAGAGTCGGTGACCGAGATCTCGTCGCCTCTCTCCAACGCGTTCTGGTCCCAGAAGGCGAGGAAGCTGTCGGTGCCCGGGTAGCCGAGTCTGTGGCCCGCCAGGTACACGTTCGCCTCCTCCTGCCACGGGAACCCAGTCCCTTCGAGGTGTATGGCGGCGTAGCCTTTGAGCTTCGCTTCGTCGTCGCCGGCGGCGTCGGGCACGGCGTCGTCCTCGATCCGGTCCAGCTTGGGGATCGTGAGGGTCAGGGTCTTGTCCTCGGGACCTTCGGTGGCCCCCTTTTCCGGCCCCTGGCGGGGCTCGATCCTGGGGACGTCGAAACCCTCGGGATCTTTGCTATTGGTGGCCGCGCTCCCGTCCGGGTCCAAGAAAAAGAACGCCATGAGCGTCAGGCCGGCCCCCACGAGTACCATGCTCACGAGCTTCGGGACGATGCTTTTGATCCGCACTTCTGATCGACCTCCTCGGTCGTTGAATTCGTCGGTGAACGGGTCCGGTGCGCACCCGTATGGCAACCGCGAGCGCGCACCAGGCCGCCGCCGGCGCGTCGTCCGCTTCCGACGCGCCCGGGCTTCCTTGCGCCGGCCCTACCCACTCTTCCCGCCGCCAGCCCGCGGCCGGCCCTCGGCGCCAGGGGCGCACCTTCGCGAGATGACCCTGTACGCGAGGACCGACGCCAGGCCCGCGGCGCCGGCGACCGGTACCGCGACTGCCGGGGGCTCCGGGCTAGCCCGGCGGCCACTTCTCGGCCGCGAAGACCGCTTCCGTCTCCCCCCGATCTTCTGCGGTGGTTCCTCCGTGGCCTGGGACTCGGACGAGGATGCGGGGCCTCCGGCGCCTTGCTGGGCACCGTAGGCCCCGAGAACCGCGACGGCCACGGCAAGCAGAGAGACGCGTGCGACGGCGGCAAATGGCCGCCGGGCGAGCCCTAGGGCGTCGTGGGCTTGTTCTTCGGCTCGTTTGAACGAGCCACCTCCTTCACTCCTTCAGAGAGCGTGTTTAAGCGGAACCGGCAAGAGACCGGCTCCTAGGTGCGAAGCACCTGAAGGAGATGGAGGACGGGTGGCCCGGGCGGGGGCGGTAGACCGTAGGCCTCCGGTACGAAGACGCGACACGGGTAGGAGATCCTCGCGAGGGTCCTCTTGACGAAGAAGCCCAGCGCGCGGGCCGCCTGCACCACGTAGGCGCTCGCAGCGAGCGCCACGAAGGCGGCGCAGAACCCGGCGACCGTCTTGATCGTCGAGTCCTCGGTTGGCTCCGCCTTCTCGACGAGGCGCAGCGCCCCGCCGAAGATCACGAAGACCGCCCAGAGCACCACCAGCAGCGGTAGGACCTTGAGTGCCGCTTTGCGCATCGCCAACATAGACCCGCATTGTATAGGATGCACGGGCGGGCTCAAAGTAGGACTCGTCCACGACCGAACGGGCGGCCGGAGCTGACCACCGGCGGATGCGGCTTGTTAGAAATTGGGGCTTGTTAGAAATGACGGGGTCGAAAAGCAGCATGTCGGGGTCGGGGGCGCGAAGCTTCGGGTACCCTTGGTAGCCGCCGGGGCTCGCCTGCAGCTCGCATCCACCCTCGCGGATCTACTTAGCTTGCGTTTTAAGCACGGAGGATTTTGCGATGGGCTTTATGTCCATCGCAAAACCCTCTTTCTCGTCATCTTCGTGGGCTCAGGCGCTCTTCTTGATGGCCGGATAGAGCTTCGCCCGGCCCGAGCGTCTTCCTTTGGGCCTCCCAGGAGACCTCCCGCAGGGTTTCGGCGGCTTCGCGGGCGTCCCCGATCGGCCCAAAAGCGTCGAAACCACCCGGTGTACCCGCGTCGGCGTCAGCCTTCCCGCTTCGTAGCGCCTCTCCCGCGGTAGCCTCATGTCCGCCACGCCCGCTCTCCCCAGGCGCAACTGCGTGAAGGCCGCGACCACCAGCCACGTCCACCGATCGGCCTGCTCGGGGTGGCGAAACCGGGGGCTGGTCCATCCGAACGTCTGCTTGAGGAAGCGGAAGGTGTGTTCCAGGTCGAAGCGCCTCGCGTATGCGCGCCAGAGCAATCCCAGGTCCGGCTCGGTCCCTGCGGGGCCGGCCCACCACAGCCACAACACCCGCGGTTCGCGACGCCTCTCGCCTCGGGGCAACCGCTCGACCTCCACCAGCACCAGCGTCCCCACCACGATCGGCAAAGGCCCCCTGCTACCCCGACCTTCGTGCGCGCTGACCTTCGGATGCAGGCCCGCCCACGCCCGCACGCGCACAGCCCCATAGCCGCCATCCTCGCACGCGTGCTCCGCCGATGGTTCAGGCCAGGTGCTCGGGTCCGAGCACCTCATCTTCGGCCCGTGACGACGCGGTCGACCGATGTTAGCGGGCGGGTCGGAGAGGCTCGGGTCGCCGTAGAAGCCACGCCCGGCGCGCAAGCGCACGAGGATCTGGCACGGGCTGCTCCCCTCCAGGCCCTGCTGCAGCTTCACCGGGTCGTAGCCCGCGTCGAAGACGAACATGGGAGCGAGATCCCCCTCCACGGACGACCGACCGAGGAACGCCTTCGCCTGCTCGGCGGCGACCCCGTTGGCGTCCCGCGCCGGGTGGACGCGCGCGACGTCCATCGGGGCGGTCCAGCTCTCGCGCAAGAAGCTGAGCCGGGCGATGAACTGGTAAGCCCATCCGGCGACGATGGGCTGGCCGGAAGAGTGGCGGGACGGATGGTAGTAGAAGCCGCGCTCCGGGCTCGTCTCCGCGTCGCAACGATCCCACACGCTCACGTCCACGGCAAAGACGG
>JAUJMB010000172.1 GCA_030447045.1 Rubrobacteraceae bacterium
CGGTGAGAGTCTACCACAGAGAGAAAACGCGCCAGGTTGACGTCGTCCAGCGCGGCCTCCGCCTCGTCCAGGATGCAGAACGCCCCGGACCCGCCCGTCGGCCGGCTCAGAAAGATGCTGAACAGGAAGGAGAGCGCGAGCAGGGCCCGCTCCCCCCCGGAGAGCACCCGCAGGGACCTCCAGCCCTTGCGCCCGAGCCGGATCCCGACCTCCACCCCCTCCTCAGAGAGGTCCAGCGTCCCGGAAGCCCCCGCGAGCATCTTCGGCACGATCTCCCCAAACGCCCCCCGCACCTGCCCGAACGTCTCCGAGAACCTAACCTCTATCTCCCTGTCCACCGACTGTATTATGCGGTTGAGTTCGTCTGCCGCCTCTTCGGCGTCGGCGCGTTGGGCGGCGACGAACGCGTGGCGTTCGCGGAGCTGCTCCTCCTGGGAGAGGGCGAGGAGGTTGACGTCGCCGAAGCGCTTGAGCCGGCGGGCGAGGGTCTGGCGTTCGGCGTCGGTGTTCTCCGGGTGTTTCTCGGCTTCGGCGCGGGCGGCTTCGAGGGTGCTGCCCCACTCGGTCCGGATCTCCTCGGCCGAGCCCTCGGCGGCGGCCTCGGCCCTGGCCACCTCCTCGGCGGCGCGGGCGGCCTCGGCGCGGGCGGTCGCGAGCTGGCCTGCCACCTCGACGGCCTTGCGGGAGAGCTGAGAGCGCTCCTCGGAGGTGCGGCGGTGGGCCTCGGAGAGCTCGGCCCGGGCGGCCCGCAGGCCCGACCTCCGCCCGCGCACCGTCGCGAGTAGCGAGGTCGAGAGGTCGGCCGCGCGCTTCGCCAGGCCGTCGGGCGCCGCCTCTTCGTCGTCGGTGGAGGCCTTTCGCAGCCTCCGGGAGAGGGCCTCGTGGCGGTTCTTGCCGTCCGAGATCGCGGCCCCGAGGGAGCGCAGGCGCCGCTCGGAATCGGCCGCCCGGGCCCGGGCGGCCTCGGCGGCGGTGGTCGCGCGCTCGGCGGCCTCGCGGTCGGAGGTTGCCATGCCCTGGGCTTCCGAGAGGGCCCGTTCAGTCTCGGAGATCTTGCGTCCAAGTTCCCCGACCTCCCGCTCCCGTTCGAGGAGCCGGCGGCGGGCCTTCTCCGCGGAGGCGAGGCGGCGGCCGGCCTCGGACCGCATCGAGGTGCGCGCCCTGGCGGCGCGTTCGGCGAGGCCGCGGAGCCTCTGGAGGTCCTCGGAGACGGCGGCCAGGCGCCTGGAGGCACCTTGGACTTCCTCCCGCAGGTCGTAGAGGGTCCCTCCGGGACCGTTCTTGAGCGCTTCGAGGAGGTCCGTCTCCGCATCCAGGCGCGCCCCGCGGGCGAAGTTTCCGGCGGCGGACTTCATGCTGACGCTGGTTCTCGTGAGCCTGAGGCCGTCGGTCGTCACGGCGACGTGCCCGTTGAGGCGCACGCCCTCGGCCGGGCGGTCCACGACGAAGATGCCGCCCAGGAGCCGCTCGACAGCGCCGGCGTAGCGGCCGTCGAGGATCTCCACGCACTCGAGCAGGGGCCGCCCCGGTCCGTCGCCGCCGGCCCGCTCGGCGTCGAGCCTGAGGGCGACGGGGTCGGTCTCCGAGAGCAGGCGCACGCCTTCTTCGAGGTTCTCGGCCAGAACGCCGGCGCCGTGGTCGCCGAGGGCGGCCTCCACGGCGGCCTCGAAACCGGGCCTCGGACGCACGACCTCGTAGAGCCTGGTTCCTTCGCTCGCCGGCTCGGCGGCCCGCAGGCGGCGGACCCGCGACTCGGCCCGGCCGATGGCCGCC
This sequence comes from Rubrobacteraceae bacterium, assembly GCA_030447045.1. Next base: position 1,774 of record JAUJMB010000172.1, read on the forward strand.
GCCAGCGCCCCGCGCCTGCGGCTCGCGCCTTCGAAGAGAGGCTCCGCGCGCCCGAGGGCCCGGCCGGCCTCGGTCGCCAGGTCCCGCGCCCGGTCGTAGGGCCGGTCGTCCCGCACGGCCTCGACCTGCCCCACGGCGCTCCGCAGCGGCGCCAGATCCCCTTCAGAGAGGCCCTGACCCCCGTCTTCGGCGGAGAGGTTGGCCCGCCGGGCGCGGAGCCGGTCTAGCTCCGCCGCCAGGCGCGACCGCTCCCTGCCGGACTCCGAGCTCTTGGCGCGGGCGAGCTGCGCCTTCCGCTCCCTGTCGCGGGCCTCTGCTCTCGCCGCGTCGCGTTCGGCCGCGAGCGACGCGGCCCTCTTCTGCAGCCCACCCAGCTTCTGCGTGGTGCGTTCCAGCTCCGCCCGCAGCCGGGAGAGGACGAGGCGCCGGTCGTCCCGGCGTCCCGAGCCGGACTCCAGACGCAATAGCGTGCGGTCGGCCCTCAGGTTCTCGGCGCGGAGGTCCTCCGTGGCGTCCTCGAGGGCCTCGGCGCGTCGTTCGGCCTCCCCGAGGGCTGCGGCAAGGCCGCGCAGCCGGTCCTCGAACGTCTCGCCGTCCTGCCGGATCTCGCGCTCCCTCTCCTCCAGCGAGCGGACGCCGGATTCCGAGTCGCGCAGCAGATCCCTGAGGTCGCCGAGCTCGCGCGTGGCGACGCGGTAGAGGTGGGCCAGGGAGAGCTCGCGGTAGCGCGATTCCAGCTCCCTGTACCGGCGGGCGGCCTCTGCTTCGGTCTGGATCCTGCGCAGCTGGCTGGCCAACTCGGACTCCAGTTGCCGGCTCTTCTCCAGCTGGTCGTCGGCCCTCTCCAGGCGACGGCTGGCGGAGATACGTCGCCGCCGGTAGACGCCCAGACCCGCAGCCTCCTCGAGCGCCTGGCGGCAAGCGGCGGCCCCGCCGGCCACGATGGCGTCGACCGCCCCCTGGCGCAGGATGCTGTGGCGTCCGAGGCCGGCCTCCCCGGCGACGGCCCGAACGTCGGCCAGGCGGGAGCGGGAGCCGTTGATCCTGTACTCCGTCTCCCCCGCCCGCGAGATGCGGCGCGTCACGGACACCTCCGCGTAGGGGAGCGAGATCTCACCGGAGGCGTTGTCGAAGACGAGCGTTACCTCGGCCGCGCTCGCGGCCGGCAGCGACTCTGAGCCCGAGAAGATCAAATCCCCCATCGCCCCCGCCCGCAGGACCCCGGGGCTCTGCTCCCCGAGGGCGAACAGCACGGCGTCTGTGACATTGCTCTTGCCCGATCCGTTTGGGCCGACGACCGCGGTGATCCCCCCTTCCAGCGGCATCCGCACCGGCCGCGCGAAGGTCTTGAACCCCTTGATATATATCGCCGAAAGCACTAAACGCGCATTTTACGCAACTCCGCCGCATAAAGCACGTGGAAAAGTGCAGCAAATGGGCGATCAGGTACCGGACTTCAGGTTTCAGGTCGCCTCCTCTGGACGCTTTCGGGTCTTGGTTTGTGCGTGCCAAGCCGTCAGGCGAGGGTGGTTTTCCGTTTGCGTTGACGGGTTCCTGTCAGCTATACAGGATCTTCGCGGAGTGGTGGCCTGTACGCCGTTGGAGGCGGGCCGAACAAACCCGGCGCCACGGCCCGCGACGCACCACGCACCGCGCCGTCAGCCGTGCCGCGGGAATCGGTACCATCGCGGCGCTCCTGTGCAACACGTTCTTTCCCGTGCTGTCCCCCGCGCGTAGAATCCTGGCGCGTGTACGCACGGACCTGTTAGTCGTTGGTATCGGGAGGCAAGCCAATGCATTCACGGATCAGACCGTTCGAAGATCAAGATACCGAGGCAGTGGTCGACCTCTCGCTGCGGGCGTGGGCGCCGGTCTTCGCATCACTCGAGCGGGTGTTGGGCTCCGGGATCTTCAGACGGCTGCATCCGGACTGGAGAGAAGACCAGCGCCAGGCTGTGGAAGAAGTCTGCGCCGCGAAAAAGGGGCGGGTGTGGGTCGCCGAGGTGGACGCGGGCGCCGTCGGCTTCGTGGCGGTCGAGGTCTATGATCCCGAGCGCAGCATGGGTGAGATCTCCATGCTGGCCCTCGACCCCGACCACCAGGGCGCCGGCATCGGTACCGCCCTTACCGAGTTCGCGCTCGACAGGCTCAAAGACGCCGGGATGA